>NQJG01000266.1 GCA_002256465.1 Methylococcaceae bacterium NSP1-1
AATAGCTATGATTACCAACACTGCAACCGCTAAACCGGTACGAAACAATAGACTTTGCTTATCAACAGATTGATACAGTTTCCACACTAACCACAAGTTAGTAAAAAGAATAATCGACGAAAAAGAGCGGTGTATGTAAAAAATAATCGGAAAATCATCACGCCAATATTGACGATCAATGTTTTCGCGAGCTATAAAATCAACCGCCTCTCTGACTTGTGTTCCCATTGCTACTTGCAATAAGGTCATTATCATTGCAGCGATTAAAACGGTTTTAAATTTGTCGGGCAACAATAGGGTATCCATTTGACTGAGGAACTCTCTTTGCGATCGGGCAATGGTATAGATCAATAAGGCCACTATCACCAAAGCCAATAGCATGTGTAAGGTGATCATGACCGGTTTCAGGTTGCTTGCAACGACACTTGAACCCAGCCAGCCTTGAAAACCGACCAGAAAAAAACTGCCTACCGATAAATAGAAAATGGTTTTGTCGGTTTTTATATAAATGCGTGATGACCAGGCGGTCAGAAAAATTAAAAATCCAATGGTTACACCAACTAATCGATTCGTATATTCGGTCCAGGTTTTTACCGGGTTAAATTGGGTATTTTCATAGCCGCGCTCAGCATAAATTTCATGATAATTGGCGGGTAACTGGGATTCTTCAGTGGGCGGTATCCATTGTCCAAAGCATGTTGGCCAGTCAGGACAGCCCATGCCGGCGCCTGAAGCCCTGACAATGCCACCCATAAGAATGACACAATAAACGGCGAAAATAGTTAGAATGCCGATGCGACGAAAATGTAAGGCTGCTTGAGTATTCATCATAGTGGTCATGTTAATAAAGTAATTTTGTTATGATTGTAGTCTTTTAATTTAAGGCTATAAGTATCGCTATCAGAAACCTGCAAAACAATCAGCAGCTTACAGCTAGATTCCTCATTCTCATGCTCTGCGTGGGAGCGTTGCGCCAGCAACACACTGCCTACAGCATGTTCTGTGCCTGTGCCATCATCGATGATAATTGAATTCGGTAGAGGCGTGGACGGCGTATCGCATTCAGCCAGAAACATGGCTCTTTTTGTCTTGCCCAGATAATGTGTACGGGCAACAATTTCCTGCCCGGTATAACAACCCTTGTTGAAACTGATGCCGCCTAAGATATCCAGATTAAGCATTTGTGGGATGAACTCTTCGGACGTTTCTGTAGTAAGCCAGGGCATACCTGCCAGTATATCGAGATAACGCCATTGATCCGAGTTTTCCGGCTGAAATCCTTGATTACCGAGCCTGTCTGACCACAGTGCAATCGCTTTATCCGTTTCGGCAATGACCAATTGCCGGTTTTGTGTAGCGGAAAGGTTAACGCTAATGAGATCATTTTGGGTGGTAGCAAACAATGACTCGGTCTGTGTTGCTGGATAACATAGCCCGATCAGACATAGCTGGTCGGAGCTATCCGTTAAGGTAACATCAGACCTTAAAATATACATTTGCAATCTTTTTTTGACCGATTCCAATAGCTCTTCAGGTAAAACCATAAGAAAAGCATCGCCGGTTTTAACCAGTAGAAAGGTAGTGATAGCTCTGCCTTTCGGATTACATAAAGCGCCCAGGCTGCTTTTTATCCCGGTAACATCGTTAACATTACAGGTTATTTGTCCTTGCAATAATTTGGCCGCATCTTTCCCGCTAATCGTCAAAACCGTCAAATGCGCAATAGGGTAAATGGTTTTGTCGTTATAATCTGACATGGCTGGAAAGGTTATGTGAGTATCACTTTTAAACGTTGCGTTTTGACTAAGTAGAAAATTTTTCCAGTTTTGATTCATAGATGAAAAATAGTTAGTTACTAGATAACGGTTGATTATATCTTAACTGTCCTTGAGTGGCGAAATAGCCTGGATTTTAGGCTATTTTTCATTCCTTAATAGCATTCTTGCTTACATTACCCTACTATGGCGGGTTTTTAGCTACGTCTGGTCGGCATCATTACAAGTGACAGAATTAGAATCATTTTTTAGCGGCAATGGCGCGTTGTCAACGGTTATATCAGGTTATCAGCCACGCTCGGCCCAGCTTGAAATGGCTGAGGCAATTGCTGATGCGATAGAGAAAAAACAGCATTTGATAGCGGAAGCTGGAACCGGAACGGGCAAGACTTTTGCCTACTATCTGGTGCCGGCAATTCTATCCGGTAAGAAAGCCATTATCTCTACCGGCACCAAAAATCTTCAGGATCAACTGTTTAATAAAGATTTGCCGGTTATCCGCAAAGCCATAAAAGTCCCCTTTTTTGCTGCGCTGTTAAAAGGCAGAAGCAATTATTTATGTACCTACCGGCTGCAAAACGCGCTAACGTCTACTTTAGGTTTCAGCAAGGAAGATGCGGTTGCTTTAGCCAAAAT
>NQJG01000057.1 GCA_002256465.1 Methylococcaceae bacterium NSP1-1
GCCAAATTTGACAGAGACGTTTTCAAACAGGGGTTTAGCCCCAAATTGCATGGTGATGTTTGCTGTAGATATCAAGGTATTGTTCCGAAGGGTAAAAAAATATTTTCATCACGAAGGACAAGAAGGACATGAAGAAAAATTAATCTTCGTGTTTTTCTTGTCCTTCGAGGCAGATATAAATGTTAAGTGAGCCGGATATCCGGCTCGATATGGGCTGTCTGTTGGTCATCGCTGACCCAAATCTGGCCATCTTGCCGATTGATTTGTAATTGGACTATTTTATCAGATTTCAGCATCTGAGTAGTTGGTCGCTAAGTTTCAAGGAGAAATTACCTGAGAAAAAATTTATCTAGAACTTGCATTTTGTAGCAGAGGCTTAGCTGTCATGGCCTCGACTTCAGCATCTGTATTGTAAGTTTTTATTTATTCGCAGTGCTGCTGTTCAAAGTATAATTGAAATATAAAGCCAAGGATTTATTTTTAAATCGGCAGGTGGACTGGATTGAAAGGGATAAGTTTTAAAAGATATTAAAAAAATTCACTTGAGAGTTAGCCTTAATCTTGGGATAGTGTGCGAAAAGGCTTTAATAAAAATAAAAGAAATTACGTTAACTTTATGTTCAGTAAACAGAATTAAATAGAGGAGAATACATGCTTAATAAAGTTACTTTGATTGGAAATCTTGGTGCAGACCCCGAGGTTCGTTATATGCCGGCCGGTGATGCGGTTGCAAATATAACGTTAGCTACTTCTATGAGATGGAAAGATAAGCAAACAGGTGAAAGAAAGGAGTCTACTGAATGGCATAGGGTGGTGTTTTATAGGCGTTTAGCTGAAATAGCGGGGGAATACTTAAAAAAGGGCAGTCAGGTTTATATTGAAGGACATTTAAGAACGCGCAAATGGCAAGATCAGAATGGACAAGACCGTTACACGACCGAAATTATTGCCGATGAAATGCACATGCTGGGAAGTCGCAGTGGCGGCACTACAAACTTTGGCGGTGATCAGCCTTCAGCAGGATATTCTGCGGCATCATCGAAACCTGCATACCAGTCTCAGCAGCCGCAGCAAAATAATTCCGGAACCATGCCCCCATCACCTCCCGCTTATGATGATTTCGATGACGATATACCGTTTTGAAAAAACATGTCTCACGTTTTAAGATCGGATGGATACTGTTTGTGTCCATATGTTGTCGGATCTCAAGGGCTGATCTAACCTGGGAGAAAGTCCACAATGTTTTTACAATCAAAAGGAATGGCAGTCATTTCAGCGGTAAATCCATTCGAGTAGACCAGTCATATGAAATCGAGCTATTTTCTATATTACATGCTAATTAAACGACTTTTATTTATTTGTTCACTATCTTCATTCCTTGCCGGGTGTTCTGAATTTTTTGGTTCCCAGCCTCCTGCTCCTGTGTATGGAGGCGGAACAACCGTTTATAATAAAACGGCTCCTTCCTTGCCGAAGCCCATAACTTCTGAGCCGATAGGTCAAGGTTCTACCGAGATAGTGAAAACTAAACCATTAAAGGAGTTTGTTCCAAAAGCAACACCGATAGAAGAATTAAAGACTGAACCTTTAACGCCAGAATCAGAGTATCAAGGACAAGAATCTTCGGCAACAGAACAAGAGGCTTCAACATCAGAACAAGGGTCCCCCTCACCAAATCAAGAGCCTTCACCAGCGAACTCAACTCAGGAACCAGAGGTCTCTGCACCAAAACAAGAGATTGTGGCTCCTCCACCGCCACCGCCTCCACCACCACCTTTTGAACCTTTAGAAACTTTTGCACCTTTATCACCGGCTGTAAGTGCATTAGCTTCAGCGGCTAACCAAAACAGTAAATCGGGGAATATTGAATCGGCAACGACCACTATTGAACGCGCCATTAGAATAGAGCCTCGAAATGCGACTTTGTATTATAAATTGGCGTTGTTAAGGCTAAAACAGTCAAAACCCCGTTTGGCAGAAGATCTTGCAAAAAAAGCCGCGTTATTGGCTTCCAACGATACTCAACTAAAAAAGCACAGTTGGTTATTGGTTGCCAGAGCCCGAGAAGTTCAAGGTGACTTAAAAGGGGGCAAAGAAGCCAGAGCCAAGGCTAACAAGTTTTAACTTCCCCTTCGCTATCCTCAAACAAGCTTATTAAATCAACACTACCCGAACCCCGGTGTCTATGTGATAATAATTAGCTTAGTTAGTTGACATTTTTCTAACCTACAAGGCATTGATAATGGATGAGAACAAAAAGAAAGCACTAGGCGCAGCACTGATGCAGATAGAAAAGCAGTTTGGTAAAGGCTCGGTCATGCGTATGGGCGATGTGGCTGCTTCTCGTGATATCGATGTGGTGTCTACGGGTTCTTTGGGGTTGGATATTGCACTAGGTTGTGGTGGTTTGCCACGTGGACGTGTTGTTGAAATCTATGGCCCCGAGTCATCAGGTAAAACTACTTTGACATTGCAAGTCATTGCCGAAATGCAAAAACTCGGCGGTACTGCCGCTTTTGTTGATGCCGAACATGCTTTGGACCCTGGCTATGCCGAAAAAATCGGCGTTAATGTCGATGAATTGCTGGTTTCTCAGCCGGATACCGGCGAACAGGCATTGGAAATTACCGATATGCTGGTGCGTTCGGGTGCTGTGGATGTGGTTGTGGTCGATTCAGTCGCGGCCTTAACGCCAAAAGCCGAAATTGAAGGTGATATGGGCGACTCCCACATGGGCCTGCAGGCCCGCTTGATGTCTCAGGCTTTAAGGAAATTAACGGGCAATATCAAACGCTCCAATACGCTGGTTATTTTTATTAACCAGATCAGGATGAAAATTGGTGTCATGTTTGGTAGTCCTGAAACCACAACCGGCGGTAACGCGCTTAAGTTTTATGCATCGGTGCGTCTGGATATTCGACGCATTGGTTCGGTTAAAAAGGGTGAAGAAGTTATTGGTAATGAAACACGGGTAAAAGTTGTAAAAAACAAAGTTGCGCCGCCTTTTAGACAGGCCGAATTCGAGATTTTATACGGCGAAGGTATTTCCTTTATGGGCGAACTGGTTGATCTTGGTGTGAGTTACGGATTCATTCAAAAAGCGGGTTCCTGGTATAGCTACGGTGATGAAAAGATCGGCCAGGGCAAAGACAATGTAAAAGTCTTCCTGAAAGAACATCCTGAAAAAGCAAAAGAAATTGAAGCCAAAATTAGAGCAGAGGCATTTAAAAAGCCGTTGCCTATTATTGAACAGTCTGTGATTGATGAAGTGTAGGGACCCGATTTACTTCATCCAATGACATGAGTGAGAATAAATATGCGATGAATTGTGTTTCTAAGGAAATCAAGGAATCCTGTCTTCGATTATTGGCGCGTAGGGAACATAGCCAAAAAGAATTGTTGAATAAATTACTGGTAAAAGGTTTGGCCAAGGATGACATTCTGGCGGTTATTGATGAATTGGCTCAACAAGGATGGCAGAGCGATTCAAGATACGCGGAAAGCTATACCCGGCACCGTATTCAAAAAGGTTATGGCCCTATCTTCATTGCTTATGAACTTCGGAAAAATGGCATTGATGCGGTTAATTTCGAAGACATTATGCAGAAAATGGCGGATAGCTGGATGGAGCTTCTAGAGCAGGTTTATATCAAAAAATATGGCCATGATTTGCTCCTGGATCGTAATGAGTGGGCAAAACGCAGCCGTTTTTTAATGCAGCGCGGGTTTTCAGGCACTATGATTAGTGCTTTATTTGATCATTTAAACATTAAATTGTAGGGTGCGTTTCAGGCACCCTTTTAAAATCACTTAATACCATGAAAAAAATGACTAGCGCCGAATTGCGCACAGCCTTCCTGGAGTTTTTTCACCAGCGTGGGCATTCCATAGAGCCTTCAAGTTCACTGATACCGGTTAATGATCCGACCTTATTATTTACTAATGCAGGAATGGTTCAGTTCAAGGATGTTTTTTTAGGCAGGGAACAGCGTGCTTTCAACAAAGCCGTGACCAGTCAACGCTGTGTAAGGGCGGGCGGCAAGCATAATGATCTGGAAAATGTTGGCTATACCGCAAGACATCATACCTTTTTTGAAATGCTGGGTAATTTCAGCTTTGGAGATTATTTCAAAAAAGATGCAATTCATTATGCCTGGGATTTTTTAACCAAAGAGCTGGAAATTCCTGCCGAGAAATTATGGATCACGGTTTTTGAGGAAGATGCGGAAGCCGAAGATATCTGGCTGCATGATGTTGGCATCTCGCCAACACGATTCTCAAAAATAGGTGCGAAAGATAATTTCTGGTCTATGGGCGATGTCGGACCTTGCGGACCTTGTACTGAAATATTCTACGATCACGGCGCTGACATTCCCGGTGGTCCTCCGGGTACGCCAGAAGAAGATGGCGACAGATATATTGAAGTCTGGAACCTGGTGTTCATGCAGTATGACCGCGACGTGGACGGCACCTTAACGCCGCTGCCAAAACCGTCTGTCGATACGGGTATGGGGCTGGAGCGGATTAGTGCAGTCATGCAAGGCGTGCATAGCAATTATGAAATTGATTTGTTTCAAAAATTGCTAACAGCCGCTGCTAAACTTGCTGGTACGGCCGATTTAAACCAAAGTTCGTTACGCGTGATCGCTGATCATATTCGTTCATGTGCATTTTTAATCACGGATGGTGTCTTGCCATCCAATGAGGGCAGGGGCTATGTATTGCGCCGGATTATCAGACGCGCCATTCGGCATGGCTATCGTTTGGGCATCCTCGATATCTTCTTCTATAAACTGGTAGCACCACTGGTTGAAGAGATGGGCGACGCTTTTCCCGAACTAAAAGGAGCGCAGGCACAAGTCGAACGGATATTAAAAAAAGAAGAAGAACGTTTTGCAGAAACCCTGGGGCAGGGCATGAAGATTCTGGAAGCTTGTGTCGCCAAAATGCAAGGCTCGGTGATCCCAGGTGAAACGGTATTCCAGCTTTATGATACATACGGTTTTCCAGTCGATTTGACAGCTGATTTTGCGCGCGAAAATCATCTGACTATTGATCATGCCGGGTTTGAAATGGCCATGACGGCACAACGAAATAGAGCACGCTCCGCCAGTACCTTTAGTGCGGAATATAGTCAGGACATAAAACTGGATATTGAGACTGAATTTACCGGCTATGATCGCCTGAACGATCAGGTGCATATCGTTGCACTGTATAGCCAAGGTCAGCCTGTAGAAATTTTGCAAGCGGGTGAAGAAGGCCTGGCGGTTTTAGATAAAACACCTTTTTATGCCGAGTCCGGCGGTCAAGTTGGCGATTGTGGGCGAATTTTAGCGTCGGGCGCTGTGTTTGAAGTTACTGATACCCAAAAGCAGGGCGGTAACCTGTTTATACATAAAGGTAAGTTGGTTTCGGGCACCTTAAGCAAAGGACAGCTGTGTGATGCACTGGTGAGCGCGGCTGACAGAAAAGCAACAGAGCTTAATCATTCGGCTACGCATTTATTACACGCCGCCTTAAGGCATACTTTGGGGGATCATGTTACCCAAAAAGGCTCGCTGGTTAATGCCGAGCGATTGCGCTTTGATTTCTCACATTATGAGCCGGTTACTTCTGATGAAATTTACACCCTTGAGCGGCTGGTTAATGAGCAGATTCGTTTGAATAATCCTGTTACTGCACAAATCATGGCCAAAGAAGATGCTGTGAATGCCGGTGCAATGGCGTTATTTGGCGAAAAATACGGCGCTGAAGTCAGGGTTTTAAAAATCGGTGAATTTTCAACCGAGCTTTGCGGAGGTACGCATGTTGAGAGGGCAGGGGACATTGGCTGTTTTAAAATAATCAGTGAAACCGGTGTTGCCGCTGGCGTTAGACGTATTGAAGCCGT
>NQJG01000267.1 GCA_002256465.1 Methylococcaceae bacterium NSP1-1
TCACTATACAGCAATAAAACATTGCACTACAGAATTGACAGGCTATACAGATTATTTTATCATCCGTAGTCTTTTTTATCTGTTTTTGTTAACACTCATCTGAATAGGCTTTAGTAATATGAAAAGAACATACCAACCTAGTAAAATTAAACGTGCTAGAACTCACGGTTTTCGTTCAAGAATGTCAACTGTAGGTGGTCGTAAAGTTTTAAATGCCCGCAGAGCAAAAGGCCGCGCCAAGCTAACTGTTTAGTTGATATTGGGTGACAGAGCACAATTTTAATTTTCCTCCGCAGTTACGGTTAAAAAAACCGGCTGAATATAAAAAAGTTTTTGCTAAGCCTGTAAAATCGAGTGATACGTATTTTACCCTTTTAGCCATAAAGAATGATTTTGATCATCCGAGGCTAGGCTTGGCAATTGCGAAAAAAAATATAAAAAAGGCAGTACACAGAAACGTGATTAAACGAGCTGTGCGGGAAAATTTTAGAATACAACAAGAAAACTTGGGAAATTTAGACATTGTTGTTTTGGCTCGCAGGGAAGCAGGAGATGCTCCACAGGAATTATTAAGAAAGTCATTGGAAAAGCATTGGCTTAAGTTGGTATCCCGATGCGCTTCATGCTCATAGCAATTATAAAGTTTTATAAATACTTTATTAGCCCTTTGCTTGGCTCTAACTGTCGTTTTTATCCAAGCTGTTCAAGTTATTCCTTAGAAGCACTTCAGCGTCACGGTGCTATTATTGGCTCTTATCTCACTCTCAAAAGATTATTAAAATGCCACCCTTTTCATCAAGGGGGCATTGATCCCGTTCCGGAAAAATTTGGTAATAAGAATGGATAATATAAGATTTATACTAGTCGTTACGTTTGCAATGCTTGTGTTTATGTTGTGGCAGGCCTGGCAGCAAGACTATGGCCCGAAACCCGAAGTTGCTGCAATTGTAAATCCAGAAGTTGCTACTGCAAAGGAAGATTTACCAATAGCAGCAGGAACAGCTTCACAACCAGAAACTGCAGCGCAAAATCCAGTGTCACTTTCTGCTGCTACGGCATCTTCCGCTAAAACAGTAAAAGTTAAAACGGATGTTATTGCGCTTGAAATTGATATGCAAGGCGGCACAATCACCAATCTGGATTTGTTAAACTATCCGGTAGAAAAAGCGAATACCTTTGTAAACAGTTTACGTAAAATGGTTGGCATGGACGTCGCTGAAACAAACACTGCGCCCGTGCGTTTGTTTAATAGTGATGAAGAAAAACTATTTGTTGCTCAAAGTGGGCTGATAGCGGGTAGCGGTTTAGCTGCTGCGCCAAATCATTATACGGTTTTCTCAAATGAACAAGACAGTTACACATTGCAACCCGGCCAAGACAGTTTGACAGTTCCTTTAACATGGACCGATAACAATGGTCTTGTTGTTACCAAATTATTCACTTTTAAACGTGGAAGTTACGATATAACACTGGATCAAAAAGTCAGCAATAAATCCGGAAAAGCCTGGTCCGGCAGACAATACAGTCAGTTATTAAGAGTGCCGGATACAACAGGTAAGGGTAATATGCTGACAGGCGGCATGAGAGCATATGATGGTGGTGTTATTTATACCGAAAAGAATAAATATCAAAAAATAAGTTTTGATGATATGGCTGAAGAGAATCTTGATGTCACCAGCAAAGGTGGTTGGACCGCAATGATTCAACATTATTTTGCCTCTGCCTGGGTTCCGCCCGCTGAGCAGGAAAACCATTTTTATACCAAAGAATTAAAAGACGGACGTTATGTTATTGGTACATATTCTCCACCGGTAACAGTTGAAGCAAATACAGAAGCCCAATTTGTTTCCCAATTATTTGCAGGCCCTAAAATCCAGCCGATGATGGAAGCAATAGCACCAGGCCTTGAGCTTACGGTTGATTACAGCGTTTTAACTTTTATTGGTAAACCCATCTATTGGTTACTAGATAAAATTCACAGTGTGATAGGTAACTGGGGCGTTGCCATCATAGGTGTAACACTCTGTATTAAGCTATTGTTCTTTCCATTATCACAAGCCAGTTTCAAATCAATGGCTAAAATGCGTAAGATTCAGCCGCGCCTTAAAGAACTGCAAGAGCGTTTTGCTGATGACAGACCCCGTTTCAATACCGAAATGATGGCACAGATTCCGGTTTTTATGGCGCTTTATTGGGTATTAAGTGAAACGGTTGAGTTTCGTCAAGCGCCCTTTATGTTATGGATACAGGATTTATCAATACAGGATCCTTTCTTCATCTTGCCGTTGATAATGGGGATTACGATGAAGATTCAGCAAAGTCTGAACCCTGCACCGATTGATCCTATTCAAGCTAAAGTGATGAAGATGTTTCCTATTGTCTTTACCGTCTTCTTCCTGTTTTTTCCGGCAGGTCTGGTTTTATACTGGGTTATTAATAACACCCTGTCTATCATTCAACAGACCTACATTACAAAGCAGATAGAAAAAGCGGGATAACTTGTCTGTAAACCAAGATACCATTGCAGCTATTGCAACACCGCCAGGGAATGGCGGTGTTGGTATTATTCGCATTTCAGGAGCCCAGGTTACTGAAATCTCTAAACAACTCCTCAATAAATCATTAATTCCCAGACACGCACTGTTTTCATCCTTTATAGATGATGACGGTTCTGTGATTGATTCCGGCATTACTCTCTATTTTCCCGCGCCGGCTTCATACACGGGTGAAGACATACTTGAACTGCAAGGCCATGGTGGTTCAGTCGTACTGGATATGCTGTTACGGCGTGTCATATCATTAGGCGCAAGATTAGCCAATCCAGGTGAATTTACCGAACGCGCTTTCCTGAATAACAAACTCGACTTGGCACAAGCTGAAGCCGTTGCTGATTTAATTGAAAGCAGCACTGAACAATCTGCCCGTTCTGCACAAAAATCCATGCAAGGTGTTTTCTCAGCACAAATCAATGAACTGGTTACTGAATTGACTGAACTTCGTATCTACGTGGAAGCTGCTATCGATTTTGTGGATGAAGAAATCGATTTTTTAACCGATGGTGTAGTCGAAAATCGCATAATCAGATTATTGCAAAGCATCCGGCAAATACAAAAAACAGCCCAACAAGGCAGATTGTTGCGGGATGGCATGACCGTTGTTTTGGCAGGTAAACCTAACGCCGGAAAATCCAGTCTGCTTAATGCACTCGCCGGACATGAAGCTGCGATAGTCACCGATATAGCCGGAACAACCCGAGACGTACTCAGAGAACGTATCCAGTTGGATGGTATGCCTTTGCATATCATTGATACAGCCGGTTTGCGCGAAAGCGACAATTCGATAGAAAAAGAAGGCATACGTAGAGCGCACGAAGAAATCCAGAAAGCCGATAAAATTTTACTACTTATTGATGTTAGGGAACTTGAAACAGAAGATTTATTAAAAACCCTGCCCGCCAACATAGACATCACCAAAGTTTATAACAAAATTGACTTGCCAGGCATAGCACCTGAAATAAAACAAACAGAAGACGGATACAGTTGTTATCTGTCCATTAAAACAGGGGAGGGCATGGATTTATTAAAACAACATCTCAAACAAAGTGTTGGATTTAATGAAGCCACAGATAACGTTTTTATTGCCAGAAGACGACACATAGAAGCTTTAAGAAAAGGCTATGAGTATGTAGCAAGTGCGTTAAACCAGTTACAAGTTAGCCAGGCTGGCGAATTGGTCGCTGAAGATTTAAGACAAGCACAAATGAGCCTTGCCGAAATTACCGGGACAGTTACTTCGGATGATTTACTTGGAAAAATATTTTCCAGTTTTTGTATAGGAAAATAAACTTCATTTCACGTCAATTCATGACGTATCATAAATTAATAAATAACAGTAATATAGGTTATTTGTTGTATCAAAACGAATCATAAATTATCATGACAACCTACTAAGTTTAGTAGGTTTTATAGTATGTAATGCCTTGCAACTTTAGCAACATACTTATATTCATGTAACCTTATGATGGCAAAAACGAAATGGCACTTTCTGACGTAGCAGTAAAAAACCTCAAACCCCAAGCAAAATTAATCACAATGGCGGACGGCAAAGGCTTATTTATAGGTGTTAATCCGAGTGGTTCTAAAGTTTGGTTATATCGTTACACATTTAACGGTAAACAGGCCGCACCTGTTGGCGCCGATTCAAAATTGACCATTTAGAGGTGTTTGTACCGATCGAATTTTGACCAGGTAATCCATG
>NQJG01000268.1 GCA_002256465.1 Methylococcaceae bacterium NSP1-1
TTTTGGGCTAATTGATAATCGAGTACCTCGCCTACGGCAATGCCATGAAAGCTAATCTGCGTTCCAGGCCCCATCGAACCGATATTAGTCGTCTCAAGTATGAATCTCTTGCCTTGCGCATTCGTTTCTAATACGGGCGGGGTGTCGAGTCCCTTAAAGTGACGTTCTTTTTTACCTTTTTCTGGCTTAATGGCGATGTAAGCTCCGGACATCAGAGTGCCTAAACCCGTTACGCCGCTTAAGCCGATTTGTGGCTTTACCACCCAGAACTGCGTGTTATTGGTTAAATACCCACTGCTTTCTTTATGCATTTCTGCAGTAACGTCAATGGTTTTCATATCTTTATTGATGGCGATATCGGTGACTTTACCGATTTCTACATCCAGGTATTTGATTTTGGTTTTGTCTATTTCCAAACCGTCTGCACTGGGAAAATTAATGGTAATCTCCGGCCCTTTTTCGGAAACGGTCTTGTAGATTAGCCAGGCACTCACTAATAGCGCACACAAGGGTAACAACCAGATGAGCGGTAATTCCCGCTTTTTATTGATAGCGGCATCTGCCGTTTCGTAAGGAGGTTCGATAAAATCATTCATAGGTTTTGTTGGTTGTCCCAGAGTAAGCGGGGATCGAAATTTTCAGCGGCGAACATAGTCAATATCACCACGGCGGCAAATGCGGTTGCCGCAGGGCCGGCAATAATCTGTACACTGCCAGAATTAACTAAATCGACCAGAATGGAAATCATAAAAATATCCAGCATCGACCATCGGCCTACAAAAGCAATGACACGATACATCACCGTCCATCGACGAGCATTGATTTGCCAGCGAAAATGCGCACAAAGCAGCAACAAGGTGATACCTATCAGCTTTGACGAAGGCACGAGAATACTCGCCACCAAAACCAACAGACCGATAGGTATCATGCCGCTATCGATTAATTCAATAATACCGCCGGCAATGGTATGTGGATCACCCGCCCCAAACTGATTAACGGTCATAATGGGGAAAATATTGGCTGGAATATAGAGAAAAAAACTACTGAACAAAAACGCGGTGGTGCGTTGCAAGCTGTGGGGGCGTCGTGGGTGTAGTTGACTATCACATCGTGGACAAGCTGAAGGATGGTCAACTGTTTTTACCAGGCAACCACAGTCGTGGCAGCGTATAAAACCTTGCGCGAGGGCATTCGCTTTAGTTTGCAAGATTGTTCTCCTTACGCAATTGCTCGATGCGTTGCCAGAATAACCCGGTATCCAGACCACTGGTTAGCATGGTCGTTATGATGATCAGGGCGATAAAAGCATAGAGACCCCAGCCGAATTCGAGAGGAGCGATTGCCATAAGTTTAACGCAAGCAACAATAATACCCAGCATATAAACCTCCAGCATCACCCATTCATCCAAATGGTGCATCCAGCGCATCCACCCGACTAAATAACGATTGGGGCGATTAAAATAAAGGTGTCCGCTGATCAGTAACGATAAACTGATATGCACAAGCGGAAACAGAATGCTGGCCAAAAACACGACAATAGCAACTGCCACCATGCCCTCGTTAAATAAAGCAATGACCCCAGACATCAATATACCCGTGTTGGCATTGCCAAGGATTGTTATACCTACCATTGGCAACAAATTAGCGGGAAAAAATAATATGAACCCCGCAATAGACAGGGCAAAAGTACGCTCAACACTTTGTTTACGGGGCCTCGAAAGCAAAAAGCCACAGCGAGGGCAATGGGCTTTTTCGCCAATTTTGGGGTGAGCAGACCTAAGTAATAAATCACACTCAGGGCAGGCATCGTAGTTTGTGCTATTCATGTCTTTAGTGAAAAGATGCGCTAAATCGCGTCTCTATAGGGGAGGATTGTATGGTATGACAAATCAGAATAGAAGGGTAACTAAAAAAATGGCAACTCGATTAATCAACTAGCGCCACAACCCGGCTGGACGGGGCATTTACCTCGTCCACAATGTCTACTTGAGACTCCAAAGCAGGGCGGGTTTTGTAAACCCGTCCGTAACGTATATGCAATACCCACACTACGCAGCCAGGTTTAACTTGTTTCAAAACATCAGGGCCGGAGTTGCAAACTCCGGCCCGCGTAAGCAGCATAGGTATCTGCACAACTTTTCTACACAGTAAAAACAATA
>NQJG01000058.1 GCA_002256465.1 Methylococcaceae bacterium NSP1-1
CGCGGTAATTTTCCAGGCGACCCGCATGGCAACATCGATGTATCGATGTCTTGGGTATATGCGCCCTTTAAACAAAGGCGTTGAAAGCTGGTTGTATCTAGATGCTGATTAATAGCCGCGGTCATGGTGCGGTTCTCAATTCAGCTGTGCTAAGCTTAGACCAGTTCATGTTTTTGCGTCCAATACTTTTTTCTCTATGAACTATCGGAACCCGGAAGATATGGTGGGTCAAATTTCGCCAGTGGTTCGCAGAAAATTGACCATCAGTGCATTGACCTGGTCGGGAACCTCGACTTGCACCCAATGGCTTGCGTCGGGAATCCGTTCGAGTTGGAGCTTGGGAACCCAAGGTTTTAGTTCTTCGGTCAGGCGGATGCCCAAATAGCGATCCTGCTCGCCCCAGATCAACAGCGTGGGCACGTCGATCCGCATGATGGATCGTTTGAATGTTACGGGATTGAGCCGAAACAGCGCACGGTAGTAGTTGATTGCGGCCGAGAGCGCTCCGGGTTGGGCGATGGCTTGCTTGTAGTGTCCTATGGTCACTGCGTCAAACGTTCCAGGATGTACTGGGTCGATGCGCAAGGTGCGCTCCAACCCGGCAAAATCGCCCGACCGGATGAGCATTTCCGGCAACCAGGGCAACTGGAACAAAAACATGTACCAGGATTTGCGCAATTGGGAAAAGGTCGTTATTTCTTCGAGGAAACGTTGGGGATGGGGGGCGTTGAGGACAATCAGCTTTTCCACCGCCTGCGGATGGCGCATGGCAAAGTTCCAGGCGACCGCCCCGCCCCAGTCATGCCCCACAACCACGGCGCTTTGCTCGCCTGCGTGGTGGATTATGCCCAGCACATCGTCAAGCAGGGCTTCCAGCCGGTAATGCCTGACCCCTTTCGGTTTGTCCGAGACATTGTAGCCGCGTTGGTCAAGGGCAATCACGCGATAACCGGCGGCGGCGAGCACCGGTATTTGATAGCGCCACGCGTACCAGAATTCTGGAAAACCGTGCAGCAGAATCACCAGCGGACCGCTACCACACTCCACATAATGTAGGCGCACACCGTTAACAACGGCATTGCGGTGAATCCAGTCTTCCGATCCTATTGACCCCGAATCCATAGGAATCCCCCCTATTCAATACTAAAGCGCCTGCCATAAAGGTAGCCATTTTGTTTTTCGTGCCAGCAAAGCGTTCTTTGTGCGATCTAAAATCATTTGACGCTCTATCTGTGTAAAACCGCTTCCAAATTTTACCAATTCCAGCATCTATTTTTACTGGCGTGCCAATAGATTACTTGAGCAAAACAATACCATAGAAATTCATCATGAAACAATTTCAATGCCGTTTGACAGAATTAAGTCCTCTGAAAGCCCCGTTAGCCGCTTTGTGTCCTCGGGGCTTTTTTCAAACCTTTATCAAGGAGTCAATGTTACCGCTGTAGTAATCCTCAGAATAATAAACGTTGCCATTCAATTTGCGTGATGGCACGATACCGACACACATTTTTGGAGGTTAGTTACATGCTTGATACACCACAATTCATTCAAACAGACGAACAGCTAACCGCAGTCATCCATCTCACCGTTCCCCGTGCTGAAATCAGCAATGTCATGGGACCGGCCATTACTGAAATAATGTCCTCCATTGCCGCCCAGGGAGCCACTATCACCGGACCGTGCTTTTCTTACCACCAGAAAAGACCAACCGACATTTTTGATTTCGAGGTGGGTTTCCCCGTTAGTCAGCCAATCACTGCTGCCGGTCGCGTTAAGATGAGCAAATTGCCCGCCGTAAAAGTTGTCCGGACTATTTATCAAGGTGGATATGAAGGGCTTGGTGCAGCCTGGGGTGAGTTTTGCCAATGGATTGAAGCCGAAGGGCTTAATGTGCAAGAAAGCCTATGGGAATGCTATCTAACAGACCCTGAGTCCAACCCAGATCCGGATACATGGCGCACTGAACTTAATCGTCCGTTGAGTGAATAAAGGCTCCGACAGATGCTCAATTGGAATGAAATAAATCAAGGAATTTAACAAGATGAGATTAAAAGAAAAAGAGGTTGAAGTAGGCTGTTTATATTTGACCACTGTCAATCAATATCGTGCTGTACTCGCGATGAAAGGTGAATTTTTGATTTATGCGCCCAGTTTGGAAGGGACTGCATCATTGAATCTGGATTCCACAAAAATGCCGTTTGAAAATATGCCATTCAAGAAGTGCCAAATCAGTACCTTTGCCAAAAAGGATTATCAAGTGTTTGACTTCAATGGCACTGAAGCTATCAAACATAAATTGAATGAAATACAGCTAGCAGAAGCAATAGCACAGTGTAATGCCAAGTCCGCTATTGCTACACTGTTAGCAGAATAAAGCCGTTACAACTGAAAAATTTATAACTCAATATCAAATCCAATATTTCAAACTATTTGGTATTGGTAAAATATTGATATTACTAAGAGACATTTTTTGAAACAATCCTTTTATGACCTAAATTATTCTGATTTAGAAATAGTTATAAATCAGAATAATTTAAACTACTCAGCAGCGGCAGTTCTTTTTAATTGGCATTATAAGAAAAAAGAAAATACTCAATGCAATGATAACATTGCCAAATGTTCATTGGCCTTTTTTCAAGATAATTTCGACTTTTCTCTACCCGAAATCGATACGGTTCATGAGTCAAAAAAAGATCGAACAGTAAAATTTCTTTTTAAGCTTAAAGACAATCATAAAATTGAAACCGTCCTTATTCCGTTTCATAATAAATATTCTATTTGTCTTTCATCGCAGGTTGGCTGTGCAATGAATTGTTCTTTTTGTTTTACCGGAAAACAAGGGCTTAAAAGAAATTTAACTACAAGTGAAATTGTTGGCCAGTTTCTACAGGCTTGGCGTTGGTTAGCGAAAAATAGGCCTGGAGAAGAGAGAATTTTAAATATTGTTTTTATGGGACAAGGCGAACCTTTACATAATTTTGATGCCGTCAAAAAAGCGTGCGAAATATTTTTATCAAAACACGGAACTTCAATTGGTGTTCAAAAAATTACTATTTCAACGGCTGGTTATATTCCTGGACTTAAAAGATGGAGCCAGGAAATACCTGGAGTGAACCTTGCGTTATCTCTTCATTCACCCTTTGAAGAAAAGAGGAATGAACTTATTCCCATTAATATAAAATATCCGCTAGAGGAAGTGTTGACATATATTGACAAGATACCTTTAAATAAAAAGCAATTTATTACTTATGAATATATTCTGATAAAAGATTTTAATGATTCTCCAGATGATGCTAAAAAATTGGGAACGATACTGGCTGGTAAAAGAGCTTATATAAACTTAATTCCTTTTAACTCATTCCCAGGATCACATTACAATCGTCCGGATTTGGATAAAATTGAAAAGTTTAAAGAAGTTTTAGATACTTTTAAAATCCCGACATTAATAAGAAGTGCTAAAGGCGATGATGTATTAGCAGCATGTGGTCAACTCAATTCTAAAAATTAAATAGCTATCAAGTGCCAGTGAATGGGGCCGGACCAAGTCAACAATATGTTTTCATGGAAAAAATACATAAAGCCTGAAATTTAACCAATAAATCACCGGATGAGCCGGTGATTTTCATGTTACTCCTTTTAGAAGTAGCTTATCGACTAACTGCTAAGGAGCGTTAACCACTCGACGAACAAAGAGCCAACTCCTCTCAATTTTTGATCAATCTTGACGGTCGCTTGTCGGCCAGTATCGGCCACTATGAAGAGTATTGCATAGCAGCCAGGAGCCGACATTCAATAAAACGGGCTTAATACATCCCACGCTGGGCATGCTTTTACTGAATTCGGGGGGAATCTGGGCTGGCTACATTATCATTGCCTCCCCCTGATTAACAAGATTCCTGAGCCTGTCGGGTCTCGCTGCGAGCGAACGATAAATACTGAACTTTTACAACTAAATACCAAAATCAACAATTGGCTTTAGTTTACTTGAACAGAGCTAAAAAACGCCTCTCCCAACCCCAAGGATCCAGCCTTCAACTTCAGCCACTGCTTGTTCTGAGGGCGTCAGGACCGGGTTTAAAAACTTTGCAAGTTGTCCACCAAGATCCGCTTGTTGCAGCCAGGCGGCGATGGCATAGGCATCCTGCTGATCAGGTGTTCGACCTTCCTGTGCAAAGGCGTGTTTATACAAAGACGGGTAGGCTTCCACGATAGCCGAGTAGCCCAGTGGGATTTCCCAGCCGTCAAACGGCCAAAAATGCACGCGTTCAGCTGCTTGTTTACGCAGATAGCGAAGCCACGGCAAACCGGCATGAGTCGATTTGGCAACCTGGCCTTGCACATCGAAGTGAAACACCGATTTCGCCTTGGCCCGTATCTCTGTTATGCGCCGCCAGTGAGCATCACCCATTCGTTCATCGCCTTTACCATGCAAGCCGTCGCGGACAAAATCGACATAGATATTGTCGCCATCGGTCGGCCAATGCTGTTGAAAATCATCGAGAAAACCAGGCCAATCCAGCATCAGATGATGCACCTTGAAATAACGTAGCGGAAACGAAAAACTGTGATCAATGCCGACCAGCGTCGGAATGCCCTCGGTCAATCGTTCGACCAACCATTCGGCAATGCCTCGCCGCGTCCAGTATTTACGTGGGGAAGGCGGAGGTAATACCTCTATCGGTGCTTTAGCACCATCCGCACTATAGACACGCAAACCTTTGAGGCTGGAAATCGGGGTTTGTGCTCCGGAATAGTCGATGCCAATGTAACGGGAAAAGGCGTGTTTATTGTTCAATAGTGTGTCTCTGAAGACACCGGCTTGACTGCCACAATCGCTAGCCAGGGTTGCTCATGGTTGGGTTTGCCTAAAGGCCGGTAATAATAATCGATCATTTCAAATCCTGCGTCCTCCAGAAACAGCTTGCTGGTAGCCAATTGCATGTAATGCCCGTATCGTTGGCCTGACCAGCCTTCGCCATTACCGCGAGGGTTGGATAAAAATAAAATACCGCCTGGCCTTAATGTGGTGTGTAAGTCATAAAGGACTCGTGGCAGTTCCTGACTGGGAACATGAAACAGAGAGGCATTGGCGAAGATGCCATCGAAAGCGTGTAGGGGTAATTCCAGGCTAAGAAACTTTTGATGAAGAATCTGACAACCGGTATACCTGCGGGCCATGCTGCAAAATACTTCGCTACCGTCCAGGCCAACTGGCCGGTGACCCAATGACTTAAAATAGTTCACATCTCTTCCCGGTCCACAACCAAGGTCTAAAATATCCAGCTTTTTATCCTTTGGAAACGGCGCTAAAAATGCCTCGTAGTTCTGTGTCACGTCGTGGTCTTTTGTGCCATTCCAAAACGCTTCGGCATTCTGATCATAATGACTCAAGGTAAGCGTTTCGATTTCACCCAGTTCTTCAGTTCTTTGTTCCATAACCAACCTCTTTTTCTATCCGATATTACCTTGCTTAAAAAATTGCCTTGTTATGGTTTCCAGCCCTTCCCAATAGTATCCAGGTCATTGAAATCTGTATACACAATCGCGGGTTCGGCAGATAAAAAAACCTTTTCATTTAATTTACTTAAACAGATAGCGTTTACAGTGACTTCTTCATACAGCCAATAATATCGGTCAGACTCAAAGATGCTCTGTCTGCCATTATATTTGCATTGTATCCATTGATTATCAAGAGAACCGATTATCCAGGGAGTCTCACCTGATTTGGAGTCAACATACGCCATGACTTTGTCGGTTAAACATATTTGAAATCGATCAAATTTGATGGTTTGATCGGCTACCTTTGCATATTTTACGCGTCCGCCCTGAATGTCATCACCATGTTGATCGATGACACATTGAATCAACAGGCTCATTTTTTCGATACTTTCCTTTAAGGCACTTCAGATGACAGGAGCTGTTATTTACACGCGGAGAACTAAGGTACTTCAATCTGCCCGCTATTCAAACCAATTGCTATGCTACAAATAAGATACTCCCGAGGGTTTATCTAAAATGCTTACTATTTCCCTGATCATGGTTTCATGATCAATATAATCGACGTCCACAGGGAATAAGCGGCCATTATGCTCCAGAAGCAACGATGGGTAAGTAATTACACCCAATTTTCTGGCAATTCTGATTTCATTCTGTAATTCCTCTTCAATTTCGTCACTGGTAATGTCATTGGTGAATCTATCTGCGTCCAACCCGACGTCTAATGCACATTCCAGTAAAGTTGATTGGAGTGAAGGATTTTTAGCCATTTGATAATAAGCGGTTTGAATAGCACCAATCATTTTATCTTCAAAGTCAGCTCCCTGTTGTCTTGCCGCTAAAACAGCTCGACAGGCAGGATACGTTGACCGGACAGGTGTGTTAATTATCCAGAATTCATAATTAAATTGGATGTTTGGAACGGTTTGTTCAATTCGACGCCATGTTTGTTGTATTTTTTGCTGCAATTCGAAAGACATGGGATTTGTTGTATCGGGAGCCAATCCACCGACTATTTTTTTTATTCTGATAAAGTCAGGTAGCTCTTTTTGTAACGCAGTTAAACCGGAGACAAAAGCGTAACACCAGCTACACATTGGATCATGAATATAATATAAAGTAGTAACCATTTGCTATCAACCAACCCTTTCAGGGTAAAACAGCTTCCCGTTTTTATACACTGTCAACATTGGTTTTTCCAGCGAACCAAGACAACATGTAATTTAAAAACCATAAGAATGAAATGCTTGCTGGGCATATTAGACGCTCTTTTCTAGCAAAAACCGGCAAATTCTTCACGCTTTTTTGACAGCATTAGTTGCCATAATGACTGGGGCGGTAAGACCACCTAGTCAAGCCATTTGTAACGTTCAATCTTTGCGTCAGCTGCTTTTAATAAAATGAGCTGGTGACCATTTTTGAGTCAATGTTACTGCTCTTTTGTCCAATTACGCTTGTATCGGATTACCACTTTAGATTTTTCTTTAGTAGGCTGGACTATTTTTTGGGGGATAGCTTGAAGTTGTGCTTGAAAGTAAGCGCTGTAATTGCTAGATGGGGTCATTCGTCTCTTTTTGTTAAAAATTGGATAGTATTACTATAAACAGGGTTAAAACCACCGGCCATAGTCGGTTAGCTCTATTAAAGCTTGTTAATGCGGCCTACAATGAAACCCATTATAAGATCTTAACAAGACTGGTAAATTTGGACGTTACAAAATGAAAAACAGGACGAGGAACTACAGAAGAGACATCGAAATGGTAAGCAGAGGGTAAATCTTATTTTCAAGCTAACATGCACTATAAGCATTTACTTATCAATGTCAATTGTTATCTTGCAATAGATCAGCTCGCAAGCTTTTAAGATTAATTATAAAGCCATCTACGTTAAGTTATTATCAGAAGATGCTTGGCTGGAGTTTTTGTTGCAATCAGCGGATTATCTTGTGGAAGTGAATGTCACGAGGCGCAGCAAGACTCATTTTATAGCAGGCGTTTTAAGCGAATCGTGAAGCAAAAAACTTCCAGGGCGATGATGCCCTGGAAGTGTGTGTCGCTGCTTGGGAAAGCGGGGCAGTCAAGTGAATCAGTCCCATAAAAATAGACCGGATTTAACTCGTTTAGGGTTTACGTTACTGGCAACCGCCGCTGCTGCAAATAGCGTGGATGAGATGATGAATTCGCCTGAAATAAAGCCAGTCAGGCCAATTATAAAGAGTATTCCGATTAAAAGATCTTTGTAAAAGTCACGCATGAGTAAGTCCTCATCATTAAAGTTGAAAAATTTTATTAAACTGAAGTTTAACTATATGGGTGACTTATACGATTGACAATAGCTCAGTTAATTGACGATTTATTCACTTATATGAAACAAATGGTTCATTTACTGTTCAGGCAAACTGAGTAAAAAGTTAAAATTTAGTGTCAGTCTCTGGTCCTTTTTCATTTGACGTAAACCAACTCCCGCCAATCCGTCGTATAGCGTGGTGAAATACGGTCCGCCTTTGGCTTCCAGGACTTATCAAAGCCGGTGGCCGCCAGTGAAATGGCCTTGGGAAAACGTCGGTTGATCTGATCGACAATCTTCATTAATGGACGGTTCAATCGATGAAAATTATGCTCACGAAGGTCTGCAACTAGCCGCAAACCGCTTATGGCAAAAAGAAGCTGTTACGAAATCATCCGGCAATGTTGTGGATGCGACAGCACGATTTGAAGAAAGGCAATGGGATCAACGCCATCCAAAACTATCAGGGCCATCTGTTGAGCGAATACTAAATGCACTGTTCAAATAACAACTTATAGCCATCAGAACCTGATCAATTTTATTCGAGAAATTACCGTTCAAAATAAACATCCACTGTGTCAGATTTGAGTCGGTTGCTGACGCGAGCGTTTCCCGATACCTGACGTTGATTTTGATGCAGTGTGACGGGCGTGTCTCGGCCAGGAAGAGACACAGGTTTCCAGTGAACGGCTGGTCAACCTTGAAAAGCTATCATTCAGAGGCTGCGAGTGTTCGACATCCATGCCCCCTAAGCGGTCATTCACCTTAACATTTCGTAGGACATTGCCATATTTAAGCATGGGGATGTCGGGTATAAAAAGTACACCCAACAAGTCTGCAATTCTCAACGGTAGATCGTATCGCTTAACGACCTACCGAAACAAAGAAATCTACCAACGTATCATTAATACCCGGCCACTGCGCATGGAGTTTATCGCCTTCGCAATACCACGTCTTTATGCCATTAGCGCAGCCTGAATAAGCCATGCAGCCATTTTTAATTTTTTCAGGTATCGGCTCGCATTTATTACACGCCGCCCACCAACCTGAAGACTGCACACCATATTTCGGGAACAAATGGTCATTCGCGCTGTGCATGATCATGACAGGAATAGGTTTGGGACACTTGCGATCACGCAAATCTTGATAATCGATACCGGCGGCACTGGGTGCAATCGCATCAGGAATATGTTTGGTGCCTGCCATAAACGCCAACGCCATCGCGGCAGTACCGCCGTCCGAATGTTCTGCATAAGCGACGATAAATCCGGCGGTCGTCGCTTTCAGCGTAAGTCCGGTCATTTTCTCAGTCTTTGCCCGGTTTGATTTTGCCGGTGAATAAACCATCAGTAATGGATGGGCGATAGTCGAATCATAATTCAACGGCATGCGTACATTATATTTAATGCCTTCTCCTGTTGATTCGCCATTGAAGGCACCTGATTCACCTGGGCGAGTACCGGCATCGCACCGGTCATGAATCTTATCGCCGCTATAAGACGCGTTACCCATTTGCGAAAACTCGTCATTATCTTCGCCAAAAAAGAGTGTCAGCGTTATCAAGATAGGCAGTAAAAACAGCAATATAAAAAAGCTGTTACGTAAAGTCGACGCTGCTTTAAGTTTACCAAAATAGGTTTTAAACATCGGATGGCCTCGCTGACCGTTTGTTGGCGGCTTGTTTCATTAAATAAACAACTACTGCAATAAGCGCCACAATGAATAACGATTTTATCGGCAAGTTGTCTGAGGATTCTCCTTCGAGTCCTACCGAAAACGGTATATGGCTATCCAAGTTCTTGTCTTTATGTACAATCGCGACATGAGCCAGATAATTACCTGCACCGAATTTGCTGAAGTCAACTACACCATTGACCGTGCCCGATTTTATTTTCGTCGGCTCCTGATAGAAAACCCGGGTTCCCTCGGGCTCTTTGGTGACTTCAAACTCGACGGTTAAATTGCGCAGGCCTTTGCCGTCATAATCGAACACCAGATTAGTCATTCCCAGATGAGGGATCGACTGGCAATACTCTTTGGTGGTAAATGTCGGCGTATAAGCGGTAAAGTGGACCCGCTCATGACCCACCAGAATATTGCAGGCATCGACTTCATTGCTTGCCCCCCGGTGTGCATAAACGGCTGATGGCAAAGCGCTAATCAATAATCCAAATAAAGCTATAGCACGGCAAGCGTGGGCTATCGTATTGAATAATACGGGTAACGGAAAATTCTTTTTCATCTTCAAAACCTCTTTTGTATTTTGTTGAAGGCAGAATTATCAATCCAGCTTCACTCATTCAACCGGCATAACCTAACGTAAACAGCATCTTATCGGTATGATTGATGCCGGGTGAATTGGCGTCAATACCTATAGCGGTAACAAAACGGTTCATGCAATTCATGATGGCGCAGATACAGACGGAATCAAAATACGCATGTTCATCCCAACCCGCATCGAAGATTTGTTGAACGTCTGCCTGAGTAATTTGGTCAGGTGTCAAGGTTAGTTTTTTTATAAATCGAAGTATCGGTTTCAGCTTGTCGTCGATTTTTGCGCTGTTAATATCCGTTTTTAGAGCGGCAAATACCGATTCATCAAGACCTGAGGCCAGCGAAGCGGCTTTATGGTAGTCATAGCTTAGCCTGCACTGATTCAAATCTGACGTATAAGCGAACAGTAATTGGCGCGTTTGTTTGTTAAAAGGTGAAAGATTTCTCATGATTTCTTCCATAACCTTAAACAGTAAAACCCGGCGACGCGGATATTTTTCCAGCGTGTCGGATAAGGAATTAAGGTCTGGATTTATCGGCTGGTATAACATCGTAGCTCCTGATGATGATATAAAATCGGCAATCGGCTGCTATACTAGCCAAACTGCCAGTATATTAAAAGTCGAAACTTTCAACTTCCGCGAGTAAAAACAACGGCGCTCCGCCTGTCGAAATATCAACGGCATGTTGCGCGGTTTCCTGTCCGCCCGGCGAATTTAAACAGGTTTCCAAGTCCCGCATCGACGGAAAATAAACTTCGGCAATGCGATGGAAAGGTGCTTGTTCCTGACCTACACTCGCCTTAATCAGCGACGCGACAAAGCGGGTTTTTCCAGCCAGCTTTTCTACCGCCATCGGCACATGCTCCTCTGCATAGCGCTGTTCAAATAAATCGACATCGGCTGGTGTCGGGTACATCACAATCAATTTTGCAGTTTTCATGGCTTTCCCATATCGTTATTTGAAAAGAGTGGCAATCTTATAGTGAAAGATGAGCATTTGGATAATACTGACTTTCTATGGAACAATAGGTTTTTTCTATACCTCTAATTCTCTATCAGGGCAGGTCTCATGGAAATGCAGCAAATTCGCTATTTTTTGGCAGTCTGTGATCAGGGTAGCATCACACATGCAGCGCAGCTTACTTATATCTCGCAACCATCTTTGACACAGGCCATAAAAAAACTGGAAGATGAAATGGGCGGGGCATTGTTTACGCGTGCACACTCTGGTTGTCAATTAACGCCATTAGGTCGAATGGTTGAATCTAATCTCAGAAAAATTTATAGAGACCTTCAGGCAACCAAAGCAGAAGCGATTCGTTTTACCCGCTTAAATACCATTCCCTTGCGCATCGGCCTGATGACAACCATAGGCGCACAACGCCTAAGTCCTTGTCTGGCAGGTTATCAGCAAGACTTTCCGAATATCGAACTGGAATTGATCATCGATAGTGAAGCAGTGTTATTGAAACAACTGGATTCAGAATTGCTGGATCTCGTCATCAGCGCCCCGACGCAATTACTGGCATCACCGTATCAATCAACATTGCTCTACGAAGAACGCTATGTGGTCGTTTTCGGCTCGACGCATCGTTTTAATGAATTGCAAAATGTCGGCCTGAAAGACATCCAGTCAGTGCCCTATTTGGACCGGCTAAATTGCGAGTTAAGAGAAGACTTGAAGTGTATTTGTCAAAATCAGGAAATCAATCTTTATGCAGCTTACCGCAGTAACAGCGAAGAATGGATTTTGCGTATGGTGCAGGCGGGCATCGGCGTTGCATTGATGCCGGAATACACCCTACATAAGGATGCAGCTGACATCAGTTTTCGCTATCTTGTTGATCCTGAAATTAGTCGTCAGATTTATGCGATTTATACGCATCAGACATCGGTAAAGCCGGAATTACAGGCATTGATTGCCAATTTGAGCAGGGCATAAAAAAACTGGCTCTTGTTGCTCAAGCCTGCTGTTAAACAGTAATCGGTTAAATCTGGAGTTTGTTATATTTCTAAACCGCATGAATAAAGACTATATCTTTACTTTTGGGGTCTAATCTAAATCGCTCCTTTTGGCGGTTAGTGCCAGTTGGTTCGCTGGAATCGAGTGGGTATGTTGCCATTCGGAAATATGGATTGAGTGACTCTTCAGGGTCGCTATGTAAAGCTTTACATAGCGACCCCTATGTATAGTACCTAACTATGTATAGAAGTATTTAATTTCGACCAATACCCCGCGCGCTACCTGACATTGCTAGTAGCGCTCTATACATAGTTACAGTGCCTGATCAACCATAATCGGGGTGATATAGCGGTACATTTTTGAGTCGGGTTTTTAGAGCCTCTCCATTTCCTTGCCTTTCATCGCGAATTTGCCCAACGACTAAATGAAAGTGAGAAAAATTTATACAATTTCCTGAGTCTGGTGGATTTTCCACTTCAAAACACCAGCGAAACTATGTAAAGCTAATAGGACCCCAATTTTTCTGTAGACCAATCAAATAGCGCTTTGCAGCATGCAACGATGTATATACTCGACATAGTTGAGTACTATACATAGGGGTCGTTGCCTGCCTTTCTCTACCAATCCTGTGAGCACATCAGGTACCTTTTTTACTAACTCTGAGTAATGATTACCTAGCTGCATTTTACAATCGCTAACTCATTCCGCCGGGTTGTATAGCGTTTTGACATGCGTTCGGGCTGGAACTGCCAGCTTTTGTTTAATCCTGTGGCGGCTATAGATGTGGACTTAGGAAACCGATGGTTAATCTTATCGAAGCAGTCCATTAACTCTCGCTCCTTTGAAGATTTTGGGTTGGCAAACAAATCGATCTGACCAGGCATGCTATTGGGGTGAAGGCCACTTAATTGGATACCACATTTCTGGTAACGGTAACCCTCCTTGTAAATGCCCTGCAATAATTGCTTGGCAGCATTGATTAACCTGCGTGTATCTTGCGTACCTATTGCCAA
>NQJG01000269.1 GCA_002256465.1 Methylococcaceae bacterium NSP1-1
CAGAAAAAACCTGGGAGCATACATACGATGCCAGGCGCACGGCTCAATCGGATGTTGCAATCTTTACCCAGGTCGATGACTATGATGTCTTGGTGGTTGCTGATGAGCAAGGTCAGTTCGGGGAGTATCTTGACTATCGGACCTGGATTCCAAGACCCGTGATAGGTACTCAGGGTTTGATTGCGACGGCATGGCATAGAACTCATGAGCAATGGGGTGCAGTGCAGATTCAAAATCGCTTCAAGGAAAAGGCAGGACGCTGGATGGAGGAGCAGGATTATGCGGCTTATCTAGCCGCTAGAGCTATCGGTGAGGCGGCTACACGTACCCAATCCAATGATTCAAAAAAGGTTAAAGATTATATGTTGAGTGATGCATTTGCATTACAGGGGTACAAAGGCGATCCTTTATCCTTTCGATCCTGGGATGGGCAGTTGCGGCAGCCTGTATTATTGGCAGCCCCCAGGTCATTGGTGGCTGTCGCTCCGATTGAAGGGTTTCTGCATCCAAAAACTGAACTGGATACGTTAGGTTATGATCAACCGGAAACACAATGTAAATGGGAAAAATGATAATGAAAAAAAATGGTATAAGTTTGTTTTTATCACTGGTATTAGCAGGAACAGTGCAAGCTGAAACGGTTTTTGTTACATTGGAAAAAGACAATGCACTGGCTGTGGTGGATCCGATTGAGGGCAAGTTAATCAAGACGGTACCGGTCGGTCAGCGGCCCAGAGGCATTGCCATCAGTCCGGATAACAAGTTTTTATATATTGCAACCAGTGACGACAATGCCATAAAGATTTTTGATGCCGAAACATTGAAAGAACTCGGAAAATTACCATCTGGCGATGATCCAGAGACCTTTGCTTTAAATCCTGCGGGTGATCGGCTCTATGTATCAAACGAAGATGACAGCATGGTGACTGCCATTGATATTGCCAAGAAAAAAGCCATCAAGCAAATCAAGGTCGGTGTCGAGCCCGAAGGGATTACAGTTAGCCCGGATAATCGCTGGCTTGTCAGTGCTTCTGAAACGACTAATATGGTGCACTGGATTGACACCAAAACCAACGCTATCGTAGAAAATACCCTGGTTGATCCGCGTCCGCGTGCGGTTAGCTTTACAGCGGACAGTCAACAAGCGTGGGTAACTTCAGAAATGGCGGGAACCTTAATGATTCTGGATGCCAAGACCAAACAAATCATCAAAACTATCAAGTTTGAGGTTTCAGGTGTCACTGCCGATAAAATTCAGCCGGTAGGTGTTGTCATCGATAAAGACAGGGCCAGGGGCTATGTGGCTCTGGGGCCTGCAAATCGTGTGGCGGTAATCAATGCGCAAACGTTTGAAGTGGAAAAAGTATTGCTGGTTGGTCAGCGGGTATGGAATCTGGCATTTTCTCCCGATCAAAAACGCCTCTACACCACTAACGGTGTAAGTAACGACATTTCCATCATTGATCTGGAGAATCAAACAGTGACCAAATCCATCGGAGTAGGGAATTATCCCTGGGGCGTTGCAGTAAAGCCATGAAGCAACCCATAGCATTGTCCATCGAGGATTTGAGTTTCTCCTATGGCGGCAAGAAAGCACTCGATCATGTTGGTTTCAAGATACACTCAGGTGAATGCACACTATTGCTAGGCCCTAACGGTGCGGGCAAGAGCACCTTGTTTTCTTTGATTACCCGTTTGTATGATACCCGCGAGGGTCGTATCGAGTTGTGTGGTTTCGACATCAAGCAGCAAACGCGAAAAGCCTTGGCAAAGCTGGGCGTGGTTTTTCAGCAAACTACCCTGGATATGGATTTGTCGGTCATGCAGAATTTACGCTATCACACTGCCTTGCACGGTATGGGACGAAAACTGGCTATGCAACGGATTCAGCAAGAGCTGGAACGCTTGAACATGTTTGATCGTCGTTTTGAGAGAATACGCCAGCTTAATGGTGGACATCGTCGGCGCGTAGAAATTGCCAGAGCATTACTGCATAAACCGGCTTTGTTGCTGCTGGATGAGCCCACTGTCGGCCTGGATGTGCCGAGCCGGTTAGCCATTGTCGAGTATGTGCATCAGTTAGCAGCCGAAGAAAACCTGGCGGTTTTATGGGCCAGCCATTTAATCGATGAAGTTTATCCGGAAGATCATGTA
>NQJG01000270.1 GCA_002256465.1 Methylococcaceae bacterium NSP1-1
AGGGTTGGGTAAAACCACACTGGCCAATATCATAGCAGCAGAAATGTGTGTTAAAATTCGCCAGACTTCAGGGCCTGTATTGGATAAGGCGGGTGATCTTGCCGCATTGCTGACAAATCTTGAAGCGCATGACGTGTTGTTTATTGATGAAATACATCGGTTGAGCCCGGCGGTCGAAGAAATTCTGTATCCGGCCATGGAAGATTATCAGCTGGATCTGATGATTGGTGAAGGGCCTGCCGCCCGATCAATCAAACTGGACTTGCCGCCTTTTACGCTGGTCGGTGCAACTACCCGCGCCGGTTTGCTGACGTCCCCTTTGCGCGATCGCTTTGGCATTGTGCAACGATTGGAGTTTTACACGGTTGATGAACTGGCCAGTATTGCCATACGTTCGGCTAAAGTCTTGGGTATTTCCATGGAACAGCAGGGTGCTTATGAGATTGCCCGCCGTTCTCGCGGGACGCCCCGAATTGCCAACAGATTGCTGCGCCGTGTACGTGACTATGCGGAAGTAAAAGGCAATGGCACCATAACAGAAGAGCTATCCGTTCAGGCTCTGGATATGTTGAGAGTGGATAATAACGGATTTGATGCGCTAGACCGCAAGCTGCTGATGACGATGATTGAAAATTTCGCCGGTGGCCCGGTAGGGCTTGACACGCTTGCTGCTGCTATCAGTGAAGAGCGCGGCACGATTGAAGATGTATTGGAGCCGTATTTGTTGCAACAAGGTTTTATTATGCGCACGCCTCGTGGACGTGTTGTTACCTGGCTTGCCGCCACCGAAAGAAATAAGCGTGTCCGAGGATTTGTTTGACTAATCGTAACAATTCCCCTCTTTGGAAAAGAGGGGTTAGGGGAGATTTTTAAATAAATCCCCCTCAATCCCCCTTTTTCAAAGGGGGAAGTGAATTGTAAGGATTAATCAAGGGTGGGCTGTGAGCACACTCTTCGTTAAAACCGGTCTTCGCCCCTTAGCCATCAACAAATGAAAATTAAAAAATTTATCTGGCCAATTCGCGTTTATTATGAAGACACCGATGCCGGCGGCGTGGTGTTTTACGCCAACTACCTCAAGTTTTTTGAACGGGCAAGAACGGAAATGCTCAGGGCGATGGGTTATGAACAGGATGAACTTATTGCCAATGAAGGCATTATTTTTGTCGTGCGATCCGTGCATGTCGAGTATCTTCGTTCCGCCCGGTTTAATGAACAAATTCAGGTAAGTGCCGAGGTGACTTTCGCTAAAAAAGCCAGCCTTACTTTTGAACAACTGATTACACGAGGTGATGATGTTTTATGTACAAGCGTAATTCGCATTGCCTGTTTGGATGCTCTTACCATGCGTCCTAAAGCGATTCCTGAAAACCTACTAGAGCTGTTAAAGAATGAACACTGATTTATCCATTTTCCATTTAATTAAAGAAGCCAGTTTTGTTGTTCAATTTGTCATGTTGTTACTGTTGATAGCATCCCTGGCGTCATGGACGTTTATTTTTTCAAAGCGCAAGGAACTTAACCGTGCGATTGAAATTACAGACGAGTTTGAAGAGCAATTTTGGTCCGGTGTTCCATTAGCAGACCTTTATAGAAAATTGGCTGCCAAGGATTTTGAGCCAGAAGGCATAGAGAAGATATTCCTGGCGGGGTATAAGGAATTTTCCCGCATGCGGCAAACCGGTAATGTTGAGCCTATGGTACAAGTAGAAAGCGCACAACGCGCTATGCGTATTGAATTATCGCGTGAACTCGATAGACTGGATGAACATTTGGCGTTTCTTGCCACGGTCGGTTCTACCAGCCCTTATGTAGGATTATTTGGCACGGTATGGGGAATTATGAACTCCTTCATGTCACTCGGTAATGTTAAACAGGCGACACTGGCCCAGGTAGCGCCAGGCATTGCTGAAGCGTTGATTGCAACAGCCATTGGCTTGTTTGCTGCGATACCAGCCGTTATCGCTTATAACCGGTTTTCTACTCGATTGGACAGACTAACAGGTCGATACGAATTGTTCGTCGAGGAGTTTGTTGTATTGTTGCAAAGACAGGCGCACAGTAAATGAGAAGGAAACACGGCCGCAGAAAACCTATGGGAGAAATCAATGTAGTTCCTTACATTGACGTAACTTTGGTATTGCTTATTATTTTTATGATTACAACGCCGATGTTGCAGACAGGCGTGGAAGTTGATCTTCCGCAGGCTGAGTCTGCCATGGTAGAACAGAAAGAAGGTGAGCCGCCTATTGTCATTTCAATTAAGGAAAAGGGTGAATTTTACATTAATACCGATGGACAGAATGACGAACTGATAGAGCCTGAAGTGATAAATGACCGGGTGGCGGCTGTATTAAGCAATAAGCCGGGAACACAAGTTCTGATTAGTGCAGACAAAGGCGTGGATTACGGCACTGTTGTTACGGTAATGGCCGCACTGAAAAATGCCGGTGTGCCTACTGTGGGGTTAATGACCAAGCCTGAAGAACAATAAGCTAGATGGATAAGCAAAAAAGATTTACACGGCCATTTTTACTGGCTTTAGCTTTACATCTGACGCTTTTGGGTCTATTTGCGTTAAGCGCTCTATACAAACCAAAAGTAATAGAGCCTAAACCTGTTCCGGAAATTATCCACGCGACCATGATCGATACGGCTAGTTTGCAGGCAGAAGCAGAAGCTGTAAAGAAAGCTAAAGAAGCAAAAAAACAAGCCACAAAAGAACAGCTTGAGGCTGAAGCAGATAAAGAGCAAGCGAAAGCGGAAGCGGCCGCACAAGCCAAGGCCGAAGCCGCTAAACAAGCGAAAGCGGAAG
>NQJG01000271.1 GCA_002256465.1 Methylococcaceae bacterium NSP1-1
CCGCCTGCAAATCAGGACTATGTTTCATGGACTGTTCAATCAATTTTGTCAATGCTGGGGATCGAAACAGTGTCCACCACTGTCCCTGAATGTCTTTTCCCAGAGTTAAAGACTGTGCAGCACCAGATGCTGAAGATGTTGTAGTAATGCGATTTGACGGTTTACCGGTCGTGTAACTTTTTGTGTCCGGGCTTGGGGGACTAGTGAAGTCAGGCCCCAGCGTGCAACCGGAAAATAACAGTGTACCGGCAATGGTTGCTATCCCTAGGGTGAGATTGTTGATGTGTGAAATTCTACCAGAGTCAATCCATGTCTTAAATACCATATTTATTCTGTAATTTAGCGGGCTGATCAGATATACGATGATGTCGTGGCGATCACCGCGACTACAAGAGTTATATACTGTAACAAGCATGATAACCCTAACCTATTATTTATGGTATCACTAAGGGCATCGAGGGTAAAGTGACAGCATTTTTAGTCAACAGGTATCCAAGGATTTCGGGAACTATCGATAACGCGCCAAAAGCTTGTGACTTAGACAAAAGTTTATGAATACAGCCTGATAGATTACAATATCGGGTATTATCCAATCGCCGGGCAGATAACACGCTGATGATTTTTTATCAGACCATCTTCGGGTTAAGTTGAACTAATGGTAAAGTTAAACAAATGAAAAAATTAAAATGCGCTGTTATCGGTACCGGTTATTTGGGCAAATTCCATGCTGAAAAATATGCCTCTTTGCCTGATTGTGAGTTGGTTGCTGTTGTTGATATTAACGAGGAAGCTGCAAAAGCGGTTGCTGAAAAGCATGGTGCAAAAGCATTAACCGATTACCAATCACTGCTGGGCCAAGTCGATGCAGTTAGCATAGTTGTTCCCACTACGCTCCACCACACGGTATCTAAAGATTTTCTAAATACGGGCACACATGTGCTGGTTGAAAAACCCATTACCGTGACGGTTGCAGAGGCGGATGAACTGATAGCCATTGCCAAAGCGAAGAATTTGATTTTACAGGTCGGACACCTGGAACGATTTAATCCGGCCGTGTTAGGTTTGGATAAAGACGAAAAACCGCTGTTTATCGAATCGCATCGTTTATCGCCGTTTAATCCTCGCGCTAATGATGTGAGTGTTGTGCTCGATTTAATGATTCATGACATTGATATTATTTTGGCGTTGATAGATTCAGAAGTTGAACGTATTGATGCCAGTGGTACGGCCGTCCTCACTCAGGGTACGGATATTGCCAATGCCAGGCTGTTATTTAAAAACGGTTGTGTAGCCAATGTGACGGCAAGCCGGATAAGCATGAAGATGGAGCGCAAAATGCGCCTGTTCAGACCGAGCTCCTATATTTCTGTGGATTTTCAGAATAAGGTTTTGACCAAATATCGCACGGGCAAAAAAGAAATGTTTCCAGGTATTCCTGAAATAGAAACAGAAGAATCCGTTTTTGAAAGTGGTGATGCGCTGCTTGAAGAAATCAAACATTTTGTAAATTGCATTCAAACCGGTGAAAATCCCTTGGTTTCGGGAGAAGCGGGAAGAAGAGCCTTGGCAACAGCGATACAAATCACTCAGTTGTTAGGCGATAAATAATAAAAATATTTTCACCCGTAGAGGCGCAAAATATTACGTCCCTACATACAATAAAAGGCAACAACATGATACCCATGGTAAATCTGAAGGCTCAATACGCCGAAATCAAAGATGAAGTTGAACGCGGACTGGCTGAAACAATAGAAAACTGTTCCTTTATATTGGGACCTAATGTGCAGGCCTTTGAAAAGGAAACGGCTGAATATCTGGGTGTTAAACATGCGATTGGCGTCGCTTCAGGTACCGATGCGCTGCATTTGGCATTAATTGCTGAAGGCATAGGTGCTGGTGATGAAGTGATTACGACCGCTTTCACTTTTATTGCTACAGCGGAAGCCATTAAATATGTGGGTGCAATTCCGGTTTTTGTTGATATAGATCCCAGAACATTCAATATTTCACCGGAAGAGATAGAAAAAGCCATTACCCCAAAAACCAAAGCAATTATGCCTGTGCATTTGTTTGGCCAACCTGCGGACATGACTGAAATTGTGCAACTTTGCGAGCAATACCATTTAAAGCTGATTGAAGACTGTTGCCA
>NQJG01000272.1 GCA_002256465.1 Methylococcaceae bacterium NSP1-1
TTGTTTGAGGCAGATGGATTTAGATAAAGCCAGATTGGCCATTTTCGGTTCATCCGCAAGCCAAAACTGTAAGGCTTTGCTTAACCAATGCCTTGCGACGTGTTCGCTGCCGAGAACACTACCCAGATCGGCTTGACAACGAGGACAGAGCTGTGCTCCAGTTAATCGCGCATTGCAGCAAGGGCAGCGATCCATCAGGATTCCAGATAATAGATAATGTCGGCTAATTTTGCTACGGACTCTTGCAATCGGTCATCGAGTCCGGCTTCAATACAGCTGTTAATGTCTTCGATTAAATCAATCATATCCTCTTTGTCTTCATTGGATGTTATATCAAATAAGGCTTCAGCCTTGGCGATCAGTTTGCGTGCCTCGACAATTTCTGGCGCCTCATTTTTAACAACAGCACGGATAGTTTCATTTTGTCCGAATAGTTTATTGATGCGGTGCCGGGCGGTATCCAACGCGCCGTGTTCAAAGCGCGAAAAGGCGTTTTTGATGGTAATCGATTTTTCCAGGCCGGTCGCTTTTTCCTGCGCGGAAACATGCAGCATACCGTTAAGATCCAGGGCTAAGGTAAGCGTGATAACGTTTCCGGCCTCGACATCTTGTAAACCTTCAACGAGAAATTCGCCAATTTTTATATTATTCAATGCATCAGGATCTTCACCCTGATAAATTGTTACATTAACGACTTCCTGGCCATCATGATTGGTTACGAAGGCTTCGGTTTTACGATTCGGCAGTGCCGTATTTTTGTGAATAATCGGGACATAGGTGAACGGATAATATTCGTCATTCAAATAACCTATCGCGCTGGTGCCGTAAGTATAAGGAGTGACATCGACCAATACTGCGTTTACTTCCTGCCCGCTAATCATTGCGGCCTGAATGGCGGCACCCATGGCGACACATAAATCGGGATCGACTTCGCTATGCGGTTCAAAACCGAATTCATTATAAAGTCGTTCACGAATACACGGTGTGCGAGTCGAGCCGCCCACCAAAACGATTTCATCAATGTCGGCGGGAGTTAATTTTGCGCCTTTCATGGCGATATGCACGGCATCAATGGTGGCGTTGATATAGTCTTCGATCATTTCTTCGTAATCGATTCGGGATAGCTCTAAAGACAAATGAATCGCGGCGCCTTCATGCTCCAGCAAGTATTCTTCTTCAATCTTTGCATAAGGCTCATCGGAAAGTACGAATTTTGCATTTTCCGCGGCACGCGTGATACGCGCCAACGCCTTGCTGTGTTGGCGTATATCAACATCTTGTGTTTCCTGCAGATGATCGAGTATATACTCAATGATCTGTTGATCGAAATCATCGCCGCCCAGATGGTTGTCGCCATGACTGGACAGCACTTCGACAACACCCGCTTCGATATTTACCACTGAAACATCAAATGTGCCTCCGCCCAGGTCATAAACCAGCATGCGTTTTTGTTCAACCTGATTGCCACCATAGGCCAAGGCAGCGGCGGTAGGCTCATTGATCATACGCACGACTTCCAGTCCTGCAATTTCTCCGGCTTCGCGTGTAGCCTGACGTTGTGCGTCAGAAAAATACGCAGGCACGGTGATGACGGCTTTAGTGATCGGTTGATCAACGTACTGTTCCGCAATGGCTTTTAGGCGCTTGAGAATAATTGCGGAAATTTCCTGTGGCGCATAAGCATGACCGGCTAAATCCACTTGTATGTCTTGCCCCATCAAACGTTTGATGGATTTAACCGTCCGTTCCGGGTAAACCAGATACTGGTTTCTGGCGGTTTCGCCCACCAAAATATCACCCTGGTCATCGATACCTACAAAAGAAGGCAAGATTTTCTTGTTGTTGTCTGCAATCACCACTACTTGGCCATTTTCTACAATGGCCACTTCCGAGTTGGTCGTTCCTAAATCAATTCCGATAATTATTTCGTTCATAGGTATTTTTAGTAAGTGTTAAATTTTATTGACTTTGACTTCTGCAAGCCGCAGGACATTTTCTTCAAAAAGGAACCCTTTACGCAGTTCCTCAGTCACAATGCCATTATCCAGTTTTGGGTCATGACTGATTTCAACTGCACTCATGGTACGAGGATCCAGCAGCTTGCCAATACAGTCTATTGGGTAGACATTATGGCGCTGCAACAGTAAAGCGGACATCCTGTTTTTTAGAATGGTTAAACAACGATGAAACCGGATGGTAGTTTTGTAAAATTCCAAAACCTACGGTGAGTCGATCATAAATATCAACAATTTCCAGCAATACTGTGCGCAGAGTTTCGTTACGCATTTGCTGCAAGCGTTTGCTGTGAATGGCAAGTTCGTCAATAAGCGCCTTGTTGTCAGTCTGCATGGCCGTCAGAGCAATGCTGAGGGTATCCAGG
>NQJG01000273.1 GCA_002256465.1 Methylococcaceae bacterium NSP1-1
AGCGATTTGTATAGGGTGGGCAGTTTTTTTGCCCATCAATATGGATAGAAAAAAAGATGGATTAATAAACAGGTTTCATGGGGTGTAAATCCATGTGCCTACAATGAGCCGATGCACATAGAGAGTTGTTATCTGTGGAGAAAGGACTTTACTCGCCGCTGTTGTGGTAAAATTTTCATTATGCCGCAATTTATGGCTAATGTGTTTCGACACAAATTTATTGATTTTGATTGGGGGAGACAAGCTTGGAAGCAGATTGGCCCAAAGGCTATAAAATGGGGCGACGTAAATTGGTCACTGTACTGGATAAAATGATCGTCCAGGATTTGCTGAAGACACTGCTGGCTGTTTTGACGGTAATTGTGGTTATTATTGTCAGTCGACAATTTATCAGGATTCTTGCCGAGGCAATAGAAGGGCAAGTATCAAGTGAAACTTTACTGACTATCCTCGGGCTCAAAACGATTATTGCCAGTGTGGAGTTTTTGCCGGTAGCGCTTTTTATAGCGATATTGATGGTTCTGGGCAGAATGTACAGGGATCAGGAGATGGCGGCTATTTCTTCAGCGGGAGGCGGATCTGGAACCATCTATCGGGCTGTATTTCTGTTGGTTTTTCCGTTAAGTGTGCTGGCCGTGGGCTTATCTTTGTATGCGGCACCTTGGGCGCAAGCCAGGATAGATTCGTTTATGCAAAAAGATGAGGAATCTTCCGACCTGAGAGGTATCGCAGCCGGAAAGTTTAGTGAATACAGTCAGGGTGATCTGGTTTTTTATGTGGAAAAAATCAGCGCGGATAAAAAGATGCACAAGGTTTTTGTGCAAAACAGACAGCCTGGAAATGTGGGCATTATTAATGCTGAAGCAGCGCAGCTGAAAGACTTGCCTGATGGACGCTATATTATATTTGAGAATGGCGAGCGAGTTCAAGGACAGCCTGGAACCTTAAATTATGTGATTGAGCAGTTCGCTGAATACGCAGTAAGAATAGAAACAAAAGTGCCTGTTGCAGCTAAGTTTAATAGGCAAGCGCTTTCTCTCGATATATTGTGGGGGTCCGGAGTGGCGCACAATACCGCTGAATTGCAGCGTCGTTTTTCTATTCCTTTGGGAGCATTGTTGTTAAGTTTTATTGCGGTGCCTTTGGCGCAGATTTCACCTCGCGGTGGTGTTTACGGAAACATGCTGATGGGCTTTTTAATCTATTTCAGCTATGGAAATCTACTCCGCGTCAGTCAGAGCTGGGTGACGAATGAGACTATCCCTGCGTGGTTGGGCGGTTCAGGAGTTAATGTACTCTTGTTGTTAATTGGCTGTTTTTTAGTGGCAAGATTGTATGGATGGCAGTGGCTCATTATGAAAGTTAGAAGGAAGGTGTCTTAAGTGAATGTATTAACAGGCTATATTGTCAGAGAAATTCTAAAAGGCTCTTTTGTTGCGATGTTAGTATTATTGACCTTGTTTAATTTGTTTACCTTTACTGATGAGTTGAAGGATTTAGGCGAAGGAAGTTATGGCATAAAAGAAATCCTTTATTATCTTGCCCTGACTTCACCAAGGGTTTTTTATGAATTGGTTCCTGCCTCAGCATTATTAGGCAGTCTATTTATATTGGGAGCGATGGGTAATAATCGTGAGCTTATTGCGATGCGAGCAGCGGGATTATCTATTTTTGGAATTATTAGAGCGGTAATGCTGGCGGGCGTAATTTTAGTCGTTATTTCAATACTTGTCGGTGAATTTGTTGCCCCAGTAACCGAGCGCATGGCTCAATTAATCAAGGTTTCCGCTCAAAATAAACAAGTTCTTATGAACGCCAAATATGGACTCTGGCTCCGTGAAGGCAAGAAGTTCATCAATATCCGGCAAATAGAAGATGACGGTAATTTAGCTGATATCAGTATTTATGAACTGGATGATCAACAACATTTACACCAGGCTATGCACGCAGACCAGGCTGTTTTTCTGGGTAATCAGCAATGGAACATGAAAAACATCAAAACATCAGAAATTTCAACACAACAAATGCTTGCAAGTACGCAAGACAGCCAACTTTGGAAATCATCCATCGCTCCCAATTTGTTAAAAATTGTTGTTGTTAACCCGAATAATTTATCGTTATATGATTTGGCCAATTATTGGGGACGTGTAGTCAATCCACTGGTAACTTTTGTCATGTTATTGTTATCGGCACCCTTCGTTATAGGCGTTAAACGAGGTGTTAGTGTAGGTGGAAGAATGATGATTGGGGTTGTTATTGGTATGGGCTTTAATATTATTGACAAAATTGTAGGACACATCGGATTAATTTATAACCTGAATCCTCCATTAATGGCATTTATTCCCAGTCTGACTGTTTTAGCCCTGGCACTATTTGCCGTGAAGCGGGTGCAAGAATAGTTTATTCTCAAATTCAATGGGAGGAATGTTAATTGACTATAGTTTCAAAATTACTTATTTTCTGCTACGGCTTACCCGCGCTTGACTTCTTGATTATCGAGTTTGGTACCATAGGCCAAGGTCGCTTCCTTCAACAAGACAATATCGGACTGAATCCCCTGGAATAGCCACAGAGCAGAAATAAAGCCAGAAAAGCCAACAAACCCAAAAATACCTAACAGTATTGAAGCCCAGCGTGATCCAACTGAAGGGCCGAGGATGATTCCCAGCGCTAACACAATCATCGGAAAAGCGCCGGCCATTGCCAGATACCGCCATCTCCAGGAATCAACACGGGTTAGAGTTGCCACATCGTCGGCGGCAACTGAACCTGGAGTAATAAATGCCGGGTAGAACACATGTGTGCATAGCCACGTCACGGCCAAGAAAGGGTAAGTCGCGACAAAAACGCCGCACATGGCTAGTGAAGTGATGAAGTAGACATAGTCGCGAAATTCCAATGCACCAATCATCACTGGATAGATCGGCCCCGCCACGATCCATATGCACGCGCTGATAAGTGCGACATATTGCCCCAACAACAAGCAACGTTTCCGTAAAAATGTCAAGGATTCTTGAGGTACAACCCTGCCTATGACTAAGTCAGCGAGGCCGTGGCTTACGGGTCTGGCAAACATGATGAATAATGCTATGCCCGCCAAAAACCCGATGCTATTAACAAGTACCGCCCAAAGCTGAAAGTAGTTTTCCGCCTGCTCGACCCCTCGTCTAGCCATAGGATGCACGATAACCTCCAGGTTGAACAGATAGTTAAAT
>NQJG01000274.1 GCA_002256465.1 Methylococcaceae bacterium NSP1-1
GCAATTTTTTAGTGATCTCTCGTTGCCTTGTCCGCAATTCCTCGAGTTCCTGATTGTAGCCAAGCTTCATATCTTCCACTACTTGCCGGGCTTTTACTACCAATACATCAATCTTGGCACTTTGATCAATGAGTTCAGCTACCAGCTTTTGTCTGTATTCATCTGTCGTTTTCATATTATCATTTCCACCAAAACACAGAACTGCTTAAGCCTGTTCCAGCCTTGATACTGCCGTTCTCACCAGGTCACTCAATGCAGTACCATCTTGCTGACAATAAGCAATAATCTCACGCCGCATTCTGGGATCCCATGATCTTAAGATGTGCTTTCTTATACCTTCAGCGGCAATTTCTTTATTGCTTTCCGCATTAAAAAAATCACCGATATCATTGGCCATTTTGATCAGTCTTTCAATTTTCATCGTATGCAATTAAATAAGAGATTGGGTATGGGTTAAGCGGTGTGGATGTGTATAAACGACATGCTGATCATCACGCGCAAAACCGATCAAAGTAAGTCCTGCTTCTTCTGCCAGCCTTATGGCTAGGCCGGTAGGCGCGGAAACGGCTGCAAGTAGGCTAATGCCGACCCACGCAGTTTTTTGTACCATTTCATAACTGGCCCGACTGGTCACGATTACGAAGCCGGAAGATAAGTCTTTACCTGTGCGCAGTAAAAACCCGATCAGTTTATCCAGCGCGTTATGCCGTCCTACATCTTCCCTGATATTCAAAATGCCTTGTCCAGGCTCTACCCAGGCAGCGGCATGAACGGCTCCTGTTAATTGATTTAGTTTCTGGTGCTGTTTGATGTCCATTAAAGCAGAAACCAACTCAAAGGAAGATAGGGTCAAGTCCCCTTTAACCGGATTGGGTTGGCGTATGGCTTGCCTTAAAGTACTGGCACCGCATAGGCCGCAACCGGTACGGCCCGTCAAATTACGGCCTTTATCTGCCAGACATTGAAAACGGTGGTCTGGAATTTTTAACTGTACTTCGATGCCATTGGAGCGGTTATAAATCCGCGCAGATAATAATTCTTGCGGGGCTTTAATAATGCCTTCGGTAATACTGAAGCCTAAGGCGAATTCTTCAAGATCGTTCGGGGTTGCCAGCATAACGACATGGGGCAACCCGTTGTAGACCAGAGAAATAGGCACTTCTTCGGCAATATAGTCTAGCTTTCGTTCATGCAGTACACCTTGCCAGCGATCAACGGTGCTTTGCTGATAGCTGGGCCAGCCTAATTCTAATGGCAACGGTTGCGTGGCGGCGCTTGATAACAGCACTGCGGCGGCAGTGTCGTTAGCCATTGTTTATGCCTTGTTCGAGCAAGTCAAGTTGTGTTTCGGAAAACGCATGGTACTTTTCCTGCCATTCAGAAGGCTGGCTGACTTTAGTGACTTGTACGGCGGTTACCTTGTATTCCGGGCAATTGGTTGCCCAATCAGAGTTATCGGTGGTGATAACATTCGCACCTGATTCCGGGAAGTGAAAGGTGGTATACACCACGCCGGGTTGAACACGCTCGCTAATCAAAGCGCGTAATACGGTTTCTCCCGCACGGCTTTTAATACCTACCCAGTCGCCGGTTTTCAAGCCACGATCTTCGGCATCGTGCGGATGGATTTCCAGGAGGTCTTCTGCATGCCAGGCAACATTGTCAGTGCGCCGTGTTTGTGCACCGACATTGTATTGCGACAAAATGCGCCCTGTTGTCAGAATCAAAGGAAATTTGGGGGTAATCTTTTCTTGTGAGGCGACATATTGAGTCAACATAAACAATCCTTTGCCGTTATCGCGCATAAAGGTTTGTTCGTGCATGATCGGTGTACCCTCGGATTCTTCATCATAGCATGGCCATTGTATGCTACCCAGTTCGTCAATTTTTTCATAACTGACGCCGGCAAAAGTGGGCGTAAGGCTGGCAATTTCAGCCATGATTTCCGACGGATGGCTGTAATTCATCGGATAACCCATAGCATTGGCCAGCATTTGGGTGACTTCCCAATCCTGATAACCGGCTAACGGCGACATGACTTTGCGCACCGGTGAAATACGCCGTTCTGCATTGGTAAACGTACCATTTTTTTCTAAAAATGACGCGCCGGGCAAAAAGACATGCGCACAATGACACATTCCATGGCGCGTAAAGCGGCATGTACGTGCTGGATATCGGGGTCGGACTGGGCTATATCCTCGCCTTCGCAATACAAGCCCATAAAGCTTTTATCGAGTGCCGCATCAAACATATTGGGGATACGCAAGCCGGGTTCTGAACTTAAATCAGCATGCCATGCGTTTTCGAACAGTTTGTGGGTTTCATTATCAGAGACATGGCGATAACCGGGAAACTCATGTGGAAACGAGCCCATATCGCAAGAACCCTGAACGTTATTCTGTCCGCGTAAAGGATTTACACCTACGCCGACACGTCCCAAATTTCCCGTAGCCATCGCCAGATTGGCAATGCCTATTACCGTGGTAGAACCCTGGCTGTGCTCGGTTACACCCAAACCATAGTAAATAGCGGCATTATCGGCTTTGGCGTAAAGTCTTGCCGCAGCCCTGAGGTCAGCGGCAGGAACACCTGTTATGGATTCTGTTGCTTCCGGCGAATTGTGTTCCTGGGCAATAAATGTTTCCCATTTTGCAAATGATGCAACTTCACAGCGCTCATTCACAAAGTCTTCGTCCATTAACTGTTCTGTTACGATGACATGAGCAAGCGCATTGATCAAAGCCACGTTAGTACTGGGACGTAATTTCAAATGATAATCGGCCTGGATATGCGGACTATTTTTAACCAGGTCAATTTCACGAGGATCAGCCACAATCAGTTTTGCACCCTGACGCAAGCGTTTTTTCATCATTGATGCAAATACCGGATGTCCATCCGTTGGATTGGCGCCAATTACCAAAATGACATCGGCTTTCATAACCGAATCAAAATCCTGAGTGCCAGATGATTCACCAAAGGTTTGTTTAAGTCCATAACCGGTAGGGGAATGGCAAACCCGTGCACAGGTATCGACATTATTATTGCCAAAGCCTGCACGAATCAGTTTTT
>NQJG01000275.1:0-443 GCA_002256465.1 Methylococcaceae bacterium NSP1-1
TGCGCCCATGTTTTCGAATTTGTCTTTTAATTCGATTTCTTTCGCAACGGACACACCGTCTTTAGTAATGGTTGGAGCGCCGAAGCTTTTGTCCAGAATTGCATTACGACCTTTAGGGCCTAAGGTTACTTTTACTGCGTTTGCTAAAATGTTAACGCCGCGCGCCATACGGACACGTGCGTCATCACCAAATAATACGTCTTTTGCTGCCATTTTTTATTCCTAAATATTTTGTGTGATTATGATTACTGAAGGGTTTAGGCTTAACCTAAAATGCCCATGATGTCTTCTTCACGCATAACGATGAGGTCTTCACCGTCAACTTTAACTTCGTTACCTGAGTATTTGCCAAACAGCACTTTGTCGCCAACTTTAACTTCTAATGCGCGTACAGTGACATTGTCCAGATGTTTGCCAGCACCTACGGCTAAAACTATGCCCTG
>NQJG01000275.1:478-2601 GCA_002256465.1 Methylococcaceae bacterium NSP1-1
CGCTTGACTATCACTCTGTCGTGTAACGGACGTATATTCATCTATATCTCCTAACATTAAAATAAAAGGTTATCTGTTATTAGCACTCGCTAGTAATGAGTGCTAATGATAATGAGCTTTTGCAGTCTGTCAAGTTCTTTGGCATCATTCCCCTTCACAATACATAAATAATATGACCTATGAATGACAACCAACTACTACGCTATAGCCGTCAAATAATGCTGCCTCAAATTGATATTGAGAGGCAACAAAAACTCCTTGCAGCCAAGGTATTAATTGTCGGCGCCGGAGGCTTAGGTTCCCCCGCTGCCATGTACCTTGCTGCAGCCGGCATCGGCAGTATTACCATTTATGATGACGACGTAGTGGAATTATCCAATTTACAAAGACAGATTGCTCATCACACATCCGATATTGGGACTGATAAAGTAATTTCAACCCGTCAAACATTGAATAAATTAAATCCTGATGTTAATGTAAGTGCGGTCAAGCAAAGATTGACCGGAGAGCAACTTGTTTTGGAAGTGATTAATGCCGATGTGGTGCTGGATTGTAGCGATAATTTCTCAACACGGTTTGCGATTAATAACGCCTGTGTTAAACATCAAACTGCGCTGGTTTCAGGTGCGGCGATACGCTTTGAAGGTCAGGTATCGGTATTTACCCCCGGCAAAAACAACAGCCCCTGCTATAACTGTTTATATAACAGTGACGGTGAAGAGCTCCAAAATTGCGCAACCAATGGCGTTATAGCGCCCATCACGGGGATAGTTGGCAGTATTCAGGCATTGGAGGCGATGAAGTTGATTATGGATATCGGAGAAACTTTAACCGGACGGTTACTGCTACTGGATGGCTTAACGATGGAGTGGAACACCATGAAGCTAAAGAAAAACCCCAAGTGCCCAACTTGCGGTATATAAGTCAGGCTATCCTAGCGTATAACCCGACTTACAACGACTATATTTCCAGATGAGCCCAGTCACCCGGAAACCTCATTTAAAAAACGAGATTTATTTTTTGGCAATCCGGCTTTTGACAAAATGAATAGCGCTTTCAGCCAAGTCATTAACAAAAGACGGACTATCTCCATGCGGCTCAGTTTCGCCAAACGGATTACCATTTTTCTGGGTATATTTGTAAATAAAATAGCCCAGGGGGACAAACGCCGCAGTTGCTATAATCCACATCCATACAAACAATTCAATAATATCACCGGTCATAATTCCTCCTAAAAATATCAATATTATTTTTATATCTGATATTACGCATATTTATAGGAAATCATTGATCTAGAGTTTTTTAAAACGGAGAAATGCTTGATTTCAGCTATATATTGTGTAATAAAAGTTTACGTGAATTTCCAATATAACGCCCAATCAAAAATGCCACAAGTATAAAATTCATCTTTACAACAAAGACTTCCTGTATGTCTTAATAAACCATGACATGGAAAAAGTGAGTCAGGTTTTTCTTTTTAATACTTCCTTTTCAGTTGCGTTGTAAAATGGTTCATCGTATACTTTTAAATGGCTTACTTGATCAAGCTAGCAACTATTCTAATAAACTTCTGGAGGTTCACGATGAAATGGGAAACACCAAGCTATACAGACCTGCGTTTCGGTTTTGAAGTAACAATGTATATCTACAATCGCTAAACGTAATCTCCCAACTTAACCATTGGGAGCGTATTGGAATTGGATTAAAGAAGGGGTTCGCTGAGAGCCCCTTTTTTTTGCTTGAGAACCGTTATTCCCGTATCATTCGAGCCTTTCCATTTAGGTTTTCATCATGAAAATTAGAGTTCTTGGTTCTGGCGCAGGCGGCGGCTTTCCGCAATGGAACTGCAACTGCAATAATTGTCACCGCATACGCCATAATAAATTGAACGGCAAAACGCGCACCCAGTCATCCATTGCGGTGAGCACTGACGATAAAAACTGGCTGCTATTTAATACCTCCCCCGATATCCGCGCGCAATTGGAAGCCTTCCCCGCTATCCAGCCTAAAGAAGGTATTCGTGATACGGGCATCAAAGCCATTATGTTGATTGACAGCCAAATTGACCATACCACGGGCATGTTGATGCTCAGGGAAGGCAAACCACTCGATGTTTACTGTAC
>NQJG01000276.1 GCA_002256465.1 Methylococcaceae bacterium NSP1-1
GAACAACAAAACCTGCGAACTGCTGCTGCGGCGGTCAAAAGTACGATTATTTCACTAATACCCGATCTGGTGGGTTAATTTATGTAAAAAAACCAACAGACAAGGGAGGCGGTGTCATGCAGTACTACTCCGCTCCGTCACCCTTCAAATAAATGCAAATTCGTTATCGACGAATTTGTCGCGCCGGCAAACCGCCATACCCAACATAAAACCCTAATCAAATAACTATCATCAGATCAAAACGCTCGCCTGGAAAATTCCGAGCAGGACTCAACTTTTTACACTCCGTTGATGTCGGATTACAAACGCAAATCTGCCTTGCGGGTTTCTTTTCAGTTGTAGGTTACAATGATTTATAATTATTTTTTACTTTACTGAAAAAATTCAGAATTTTGTATAACCAATACTTTCATTTCAGCGAATTGCCGTTTTCCATAGCGCCCGATCCGCACTTTATTTATATTTTCCATAGCGCCCGATCCGCACTTTATTTATATGAGCGCACGTCATCAGGAGGGTTTGGCTCATCTCCTTTACGGCATTAAAATTGGCGGGGGCTTTGTTGCTTTAACTGGCGAAGTGGGTACCGGCAAAACAACACTTTGCCACTGTCTTTTGCAGCAACTACCGAAAAATATAGATGTCGCCTTGATATTGAATTCAAAGCTTAATGCAATCGAATTATTGGCTACCATCTGTGATGAGCTGGGCATTATCTATGACAAAAATCAGCATTCGTTAAAAAACCTGATTGATCTTTTAAACCAGCATCTGCTCACCGCCCATGCCAACGGCAGAGGTACGGTTTTGTTGATCGATGAAGCGCAGAATTTAAGCATGGAAGTGCTGGAACAAATTCGACTGTTGACTAATCTGGAGACCAGCAAAACAAAATTGTTGCAAATTATTCTTGTCGGACAGCCTGAATTGAAGGAATTACTAAAACGACAGGACTTGCGCCAGTTAAATCAGCGCATTACCGCCCGCTATCACTTGCTGCCGTTATCACTGGATGAAACCAGAGCTTATATTCGCCATCGGCTGATAGTTTCCAACGGTCATCCGGAGATTTTTAAAGAAAGTGCGATACGCAAAATTTACAAACTTTCTTCAGGGATACCCAGAGTGATCAACATCCTCTGTGATCGAGCTTTGCTTGGAGCCTACTCAAGCAACACTTATGTCATTACGCCCGCAATCGTTAACGGTGCTGCCAATGAAACGCTGGCTTCTACCGATAAAAAATTTCCTTACCTGACCGCATCATTAGGCTTGCTAATTATTGGTTGTATTGCAACTGGCATTTATTTTCTGAAGTATTGGCCCAAAGCGAGTAATCAAGCCGTTGTCAATTTGGCAACAACCTATCCTGTCATCCAAACTAAACCTGAAGCAGTCAGTCAAACCCGGCAGCCCGATCAAAAAAAAACGCTTCCTATTGAAAAAATCAACACCATTCCTGTTACTAAAACAAAAACGTTTCATGACTGGATCAATAATCCCGATTATTCATTAAATTCGGCATTAATCGGCGCTCTGAAGATCTGGGGCAAGCCAATTCCTCAGAGTAATCAGGTTGATTGTCATTACGTAGAAACAACGGGACTACGCTGTGTGCTCGGCAAAGCCAACTGGAAAGACATGCTGGCGATTAAACGTCCAGCCATTCTGGAGTTCTTGTTGACAGGTGGTGAAAAGCGCCATGCCATGCTGACCGGATTCGGACAAAACCAAACCATGGTTCATTTTAAGGATAATATGATCTTTCCGGTGGAGGATGTGTTGAAGTATTGGAACGGCTATTATTTAATGCTGGGGCCTGCGCCAATACCGGATGTCAAATTGATAATTCCCCACCAGACATCGGATAATGTGTTATGGTTGCGCCATCTGTTAAATGGTATTGACGGAAAAATAGAAGCCGTTGATCAGCCACGTTTTTATGATGATAATTTAGTCGCTCGCGTTATCAGTTTTCAGCATCAGCATCAATTACCGGAAGACGGTAAGGTGGGAGACAAGACCATGGTACATCTTAAAAAAATAGCGCGTGCTTATGATTTCCCCCACTTAGTAATAACCGATTAAATATGTCTTTTATTCTAAATGCCCTGCGTAAATCTGAACAGGAAAGACAGGCTCTTCAGCCTGAGACCGTAACGGATAGAATTCTTCTCCATCAACCGCAACAAAACCGCAGCAAGACAGCGAAATTTTTTGCTTTTCTAATTCTCGGTAATGTATTGATTATTGCCTGCATCGTCTGGTTTGTCCGAAATAACCCGATACCAACGCCTGAGACAAAAGCGCAAGCTATTTCAAAGCCCCTATCGGCACAGGAAACGACGGTTAAGTCTAAAGCGATTGCTAATTCTATTCAGCCGGAAAGACCGGTACAAAAAGCGGGGCCCAAAACAACCTCTATTGCTGAATGGGTTGAAGCGCAAAAGCCAGAAGCTGCTCCGTTACCGGTTAAGCCGGTGATCACAAAAAAACCGGCGCCTGACACTA
>NQJG01000277.1 GCA_002256465.1 Methylococcaceae bacterium NSP1-1
GTGCTATTTCCGTTTGCTTGCGTTCAGTTATATCGTAGACCATGACGGTTATATTATGCCCATGCTCATGACGTTATAATTTCCTTCCCGGCAGATGGATTTGACCGCTTCAAATTGGTGCAAATCAGTCTGATGTTTGCACTTAAACAGTCATTTCCCTCTTGTTAAAAGCGCATTACAATGCTTTAGATATTTGGAGAGAAAAAATTAACACTGTCTTTTGGCTTGTAGTGCAGTTTCGATTTCGATAGAAATCGAATTTCTGATCTGGCTGATTTAACTTGGAATAATTATTGCTTTTTATTCAAGCAACGGTTGTCAAAGTAAATAGCATGGATATTGAACAATTAAATGAAACAGCGATTGGTCGTTATTGGTAACGGCATGGCCGGCATGAGAACAGTTGAAGAACTGATATCGGCTGCGCCTGAAAAGTACGATATTACAGTGTTTGGTGCGGAACCTTACGGTAACTATAATCGCATCATGCTGTCTTCGGTGCTATGCGGCGAAAAAACGATTGAGGATATTGTTATTAATGACCGCCAGTGGTATGCCGATAATGGTATCTGTCTTTACGCCGGCCAGGATAAGTCGGTGGTGCGTATCGATCGAGTGAACCGGAAAGTTTATGCGCAAGACGGAACCAGTGCTGCTTATGATCGACTGCTGATTGCTACAGGCTCTAAACCCGTAGTCCCCGCCATTCCTGGCAATGACCTGGAAGGCGTCATCAGTTTTCGTGACATTTTCGACGTTAATAGAATGCTGACCTACAGCAGAAGCCATAACAAAGCAGTTGTATTAGGCGGTGGTTTACTGGGCCTGGAAGCCGCCAATGGCCTGGTTCTTAGAGGTATGGATGTTACCGTTATCCATAGCAATGAAGTATTGCTTAACAAGCAAATGGACAGGCAAGCCGGTGAAATGCTACAGAAAGAGCTGGAGCAAAGAGGGTTGAAGTTTAAGATGGCCGCCAAAACACAGCAGTTGATAGGTGATGAAAACGGCCATATCAAGGCGGTTCGCTTTGAAGATGGCAGCGAACTGGAATGTGATCTGTTTATTATGGCGATAGGCGTGCGTCCCAATATGGCATTAGCTCAAGAGGCCGGGGTATATTGTGAAAGAGGTATTGTGGTAAATGACACATTGCAAAGCTACGATCCCAGTATTTATGCAGTCGGTGAATGTATTCAGCATCGCGGTGATACCTTTGGCTTGGTTGCTCCGCTGTTTGAACAGGCGAAAGTATGCGCTAATCATTTAAGCGATCATGGCGTGGCCGAATACATCACTTTGCCGACAGCCACCAAGCTCAAGGTAACGGGAATCAATTTGTTTTCTGTCGGCGATTTCATGGGTGATGAAAGCTCTGAAAACATTCATTTTGCCGACCCCGCTTTAGGTATTTACAAAAAACTGGTCATTAAGGCTAACAAGCTGATAGGCGCGGTTCTATATGGTGATACGGTTGATGGCAACTGGTATCAAGAGTTACTGGAGAAAGAAGAACCTGTTTCCGCCATAAGAGATATGCTGATTTTTGGTAAAGCTTATGTTTGAGGTACAAAGTCAAAGGCGCAAGGCCCAAAAAATACAATTCCGTTGCATCTTTGGCCTTGTGCCTTACCCGAGATTTATCCATGAATGATACACCAATCATACAAACCACCTGCCCTTACTGCGGTGTAGGCTGCGGCATTAGCGCGCAAGTCAATGAGCAAAACCACCAGGTCAACATTCGTGGCGATAAGTCACATCCCGCTAATTTTGGCCGTCTTTGCTCAAAAGGCTCGGCACTTGGTGAAACGGTTGAACTCAAGGGGAGATTACTACAACCTAAAGTCTATGGTCGAGATGTCGGCTGGGCTGAAGCGCTGGACCTGGTTGCCGACTCATTTATCAATACGATTGAAAAATACGGCCCTGATGCCGTAGCTATTTATGGCTCCGGGCAACTGTTGACTGAAGACTATTATGTCGCCAACAAACTGATGAAAGGTTTTATCGGTAGCGGCAATATGGATACCAATAGCCGCTTGTGCATGTCATCTTCCGTAGCTGGACATAAGCGGGCTTTCGGTTCTGATACCGTGCCGGGTTGCTATGA
>NQJG01000004.1 GCA_002256465.1 Methylococcaceae bacterium NSP1-1
CAGAGTCTTATTTGACTATAACGATGCGATTCATTTTTTAAGTGGAACAACGTAACCGCTTCAAACTGCGGCAACACGGCATTCCAAAAAAAACTGAACGCTATGGTTATCGAGGCAAACCAGAAATAATGCCGCGCAAATAAAAAACCGGCAAAGAGTAAGGCGGCAAAAAATGAAGCCATACGAATGATTCGCAGACTTTTCCCGGTATGATCGGCAATCCAGCCCCATAAATTGGGTGCGATGATTTTTGTGCCAACCAACAACGCAGAAAGCTCACCAATTTCAACGGGACTAAAACCGCTGTCTTTTAAGTAGAGGCTCCAATAAGGTAAAAAACCACCTAATGTTGCAAAATAAAAGAAATAAAAACCTGACAATCGCCAGTAAGGAACAGACATTAAATGAGAATTTATCTCAAGATCGGTAATCCTGAAACAACACCCATGTTCTGTGCCCGATGCCGTAAAAAATGATCCATCAGAACTATTGCCATCATCGCTTCAGCAATCGGGGTAGCGCGTATGCCGACACAGGGGTCATGACGGCCTTCCGTAACAACATCAATAGCCTCGCCTCGCTGATTGATACTTTTGCCTGGCAGCCGCAAACTGGAGGTCGGTTTTAGCGCAATACTGGCAGAAATAGCCTGACCACTGGAAATGCCACCCAGAATACCGCCAGCATGATTGCTCAAAAAACCGGCTGGCGTCATTTCATCGCGAAACTGTGTGCCTTTGCTATTAACGCAGGCAAATCCATCCCCAATTTCCACACCCTTAACCGCATTAATGCTCATTAAAGCATGGGCCAAATCAGCATCAAGACGATCAAAAATGGGTTCACCTAAACCCGGTGGAACGTTGGTCGCCACCACCTCAATTCTCGCACCAATCGATTCACCTTCCTTACGTAAGGCATCCATATAGGCTTCCATTTCATGGACTTTATCCGCGTCTGGGCAAAAGAATGGGTTGGTGTCAATGATAGTCCAATCGAGCTTTTCAATTTTTATCGGCCCGAGTTGTGATAAATAACCGCGAATTTCTATACCCGCCTGCTCTTTGAGATATTTTTTGGCTATGCCTCCAGCCGCAACACGCATCGCTGTTTCACGTGCCGAGGAACGCCCGCCGCCCCGATAATCCCTGAATCCATACTTCTGCTGGTAAGTATAATCCGCATGCCCTGGCCTAAATGTGTCAGCAATTTTAGAATAATCTTTTGAGCGTTGATCGGTATTATCAATCAGCAGGCCAATCGGCGTACCTGTGGTCCTACCTTCAAACACACCCGACAGGATTTTTACTTCATCGGCTTCGCGCCGTTGCGTAGTGTGCCTTGAAGTGCCCGGCTTTCTGCGATCAAGATCTTCCTGTAAATCAGCTTCCGTCAATGCCAAGCCAGGAGGACAACCATCGACGATACAACCGATGGCAGGGCCATGACTTTCACCAAACGAGGTGACGGTAAATAGTTTTCCCAGGGTATTTCCAGACATATTAAATTAAAGCCGCTATAAATAATTCGTGATAGTAATGAACCTGTTCAGCTGTCAGCAAAAAAACGCCGTCCCCGCCCCGTTCAAAATCCAGCCAGTAAAAAGGCACATCAGGGAAGGTGTTCTGTAATGTTTCCGCGCTGCTACCTACTTCTACAATTAAAATCCCCTGCTCTGCCAAATAATTATCGGCGTCAACCAGAATACGAAGAACAATATCCAATCCTGTGTGGCCGCCTTTAAAACCCATATCAGGTTCCGCACGAAACTCCCTGGGTAATTGTTCCCATTCTTCATGGCACACATAGGGCGGATTACTGACGATGACATCGTATAAAGTAGCGGGTAATTCTTTAAATAAATCTGACTGATAGAGTGTCACCGAATCGGATACCTGATGGTTTTCAATATTGATTTCAGCAACAGCCAGTGCATCGACTGACAAATCTACTGCATCAACCGAGGCTTCTGGAAAAGCGTAAGCACAGGCTATTGCAATACAAGCACTGCCGGTACACAAATCCAGAATGCGCTCTACTTGGTCTTCATCGACCCAGGGAGAAAAGCGTTGTTCGATTAATTCTGCGATGGGGGATCTTGGCACCAATACCCTATCATCAACATAAAATGACAAACCTGCAAAAATAGCTTCATTGGTTAAATAAGCTGCCGGTATTCTTTCATTAATGCGTCTATCGATGATATTAATGACAGCTTGACGTTCAGTCATCGTTAGAACCGTATCCAGATAGGCTTCAGCCAGGTTATAGGGCTGATAAAGAGTATGCAAAACCAGCGCAGCCGCTTCATCAAGCGCAGTGACCGTCCCATGTCCAAAACTGACCCTGGCTTGTGTAAACCGGCTGGCTGCCCAGCGTATATAATCGCGCAGGGTCGATAAAGTGGTTAAAACTTCAGATGGTGCTGTTTGCATTACTTATCTATTTTGAGCGCTAAAAAGGCTGGACTACCGCGACGTTGAATTAAAACAGCGACTGATTTACCAGCCGGTAAATTTTTGGCAATCTTTTCAAAATCAGCAACACCCCTGATTACATCATTATTGATACGTAAAATTACATCACCAGGTTGGATACCCGCATTCTTGGCAGCACCTTTGCCGACATTTTGTACTAACACGCCGCCTTTAATCACCTGCAACGCATTTCTTTCCTCAGCGGTTAAATCGGTAACACTAACCCCCAACCTATTGGTAGGTTTGGCCTTCTCGGTTTTGGTATCGGCTACTTTATCAACCTGATCGGGTAATAATCCAATGTTGAAATCTATCGTTTTTTCATCACCTTGTCTGAGAATTTTTAGCTTTGCTTTATCATTGATAGGTGTCATGCCTACCATAGGAGGCAAATCACCTGAATTTTCAATCGGTTGCCCATTAAATTCGGTAATAATGTCTCCAATTTGCAATTGTGCTTTTTCTGCAGGACTGCCAGGCATAATTTTAGAGACTAAAGCTCCCATTGGTTTTTTCATGCCAAATGATTCAGCCAATTCCCGAGTCACATCCTGAATCTGCACACCTAGCCAGCCATGCGAGGCTTTACCCGTTGCTTTTATTTGCTCAACAGCATTCATTACTACATCCATCGGAATAGCGAACGAAAGCCCCATAAATCCACCGGTACGGCTATAAATCTGGGAGTTGATACCAACAACTTTACCATCCATATTAAACAGCGGCCCCCCTGAATTGCCGGGATTAATCGCCACATCTGTTTGTATAAACGGCACATAATTGCCTCCAGGTAAGCTGCGTCCTTTAGCGCTGACTATACCTGCTGTGACTGATTGTTCAAAGCCAAATGGTGAACCGATAGCCAAAACCCACTCGCCTACCTGCAGTTGATTCGGATTACCAATAGTCACTGCAGGCAAATCAGACGCATCGACTTTTAATACTGCAATATCGGTGCGCGCATCGGAGCCAATGAGCTTGGCTACCAATTCGCGCCTATCAGAGAATTTAACAATGATTTCATCAGCATCTTTTACCACATGATGATTAGTTAACACATAGCCATCCTTGGAAATAACAAAACCAGACCCTAATGATTGGGTGTCTCCTCCGCCATAACCACCACCTTCAGGATTGTTAAAGAAATGCTTGAATAATTCCTCCATTTCAGGAGGCATACCTTCAGGCATGGGCTGTTCTTTCTGAGCATCTTCAGCAGTTTCGGGCTTGGCTTTTATGACAGTACTGATATTAACGACCGCCACGCCATTGACTTTTACCATCTCGGTAAAATCCGGCAATTGCGCTAATACATTTTGATTAAACAGAAAAACCAGAAAAACACACCAGCCAAGCTTTTTGAACATAAAATCTCCGTTCCCTAACATTGATAAAATAGTTGTATTACATGTAACAATAAATCTTGCGACCTGAATTCTTCCAGCCACAGAGCAAACTGCCGAAAAAAAGAAAATGCCAACTTGGCAAGAAGCGATAACTACTTCCATCTTCTGCGCCTCGTAGGTACCGAGAATGCCGATTGTATCCGACATAAACATGATTATTCAATCTTTCAAATCCCGAAGTTTGATGCCTTCTGCAATAAATTTGACTGTTTCCGCGGGCGCTTCGCCCATAACGGTCAGTTGATAATTTTTTATTGTTCGGCTATAGGAATTAACTGCACCGACTGATTGAAGACCCGATTGCATAGCTGCACTTTTACTTTCCATATAAATTGACACTGAAGTAAAACCATCGCTTAGCAATAGGTGATCAACAGGTTGCTCGGCGTTGTGCATAGGTTTGCGGGTAAAAAACACTTCCCGGAAACCTTTCGGAAGTTCCGTCACAATAAAGGCCGCCTGATCTGATGATTGCGACTGTAACTGATGGATATGTTTGGCTGGATGGATAGAATCCAGGAATTTAACATCAACGAAAGGCAGTGAATCTTTCACTTCTATCTCGGTGAAAACAACCTGCTCCAGGGGAACACCTTGATTATCATAAAGTACAATTTTTAGGGGCAAAAACTGTTGTTTTTCTATCCATATCTTTCTGGTATACCTGGCGGTATCCTTAGGTTGAATAGCAACAACATAACTCGGTAGCATGGCGACATTTTCTTCACCAACCACTTCAAACTGATAAATGGCGCCCATTTCATCCAGATTATAAGGCACATCAACCAGAAAAGAGCGCTCAAAAGGCCGATGATCAACGATCGATTGTTGCGATTCCTTAAACAAACAACTTACTTTACCTGCGTCTCGAATTATTTCACGCAACGGCGAATTTAACGACAATAGCCGTTCCTGCTGAACACCCTTTGCAGCCGCGTGGACATATTTCATAGGCTCCAGCTTGCCATTTTTAAGAAACGCAACCGTGCCCTGATAGTTCAAGACTTCCATAGCATGGTTCATTTTCTCCAATACTTGCTGGGCATTTAACTCCGGCTCTCTTGCCGATGCAATCTTTATTGACAAGAGCAGTGCAACAAAAAAAAGTTTAACCACGGTCATTTGTGACTATAAGCCGTTACTCTGGCAAAGTGCTGAAAATCAGCCTCGCCATTCGTATAAACGCTACTATTGTGCGCCTGAAGATAATCATTAATACGTTTATTAAGTGGATCTTGCACTGCCTGATTTGCATGACCAACGGAGTTGGATGGCTGTTCGGGCAACTGATTCTGGGCCACCTGGATTGCTAGTGCCGCTTTGGGATACTGATCCCGATCATTCATGCTGTGTCCAGCAATTACCGCAACAATAGCAATAGATGCGGCCACAGCAATTTGTTTGTGACTCGGCTTGAATGCTTTGTGTTGAGATAATAAATAAACAGGTTCTTTCTGGATTTGCTGACTTATTTTTTTTGAAAAATCAGCTTTTGTTAATAAAAAAATGTCTGTTCTCATTGCATGACTTATAGCCTCATAACGATTCAATTTGTCTTGCAATTCAGACTGCAGTTGCACTTTTTTCAATAAATTCAATGCTTGGACATGATCTAGTTCATTATCAAGAAATTGAGATATTTTTTGATTTAAATCTTCAGGCATCAAAAATCACCGTGTTCGAGCAAGGGGTTTAATTTATTATCAATCGCCTCACGCGCTCTAAAAATGCGTGAGCGTACCGTACCTACCGGGCAATCCATTGCTTCAGCAATTTCTTCGTAGCTCATACCCTCAAACTCACGCAACATAATTGCTGTGCGCATTTCTTCGGGCAGCTTATCAATTGCTATTTTAATTGTGTCAATTATTTCCTGATTTAATAAAAGTCTCTCGGGTGTTTCCATACCCTGCAACTGAGGTGCATTTTCAAGGGCTTCCGCATCCTGTATATCCACCTGATAATCTGAGCTTCTTCTTGATCGTGATACGAGGTAGTTTTTTGCCGTATTAATAGCAATGCGATACAACCACGTATAAAAAGCAGAGTCTCCCCTGAAATTACCCAGTGCGCGATAGGCTTTAATAAAAGTTTCCTGGGCCACATCCTGCGCCTCGCTGGGATCTTTGACATAGCGATTCACCAACTGTATGATTTTATGCTGATATTTAATCACCAAAAAATCGAATGCAGACCTATCGCCTCGTTGCACTCGCAACACAATATCTTCGTCTAGTTGTTCGCTGTACTTAGTATGACTGCTCACTACTGCTCTTTATCGTTTAAATGGACAAACACAATCGCATAAAGTTCTATATGATACAAAAATTGTGCTATCACCCTAAAAAGCGTTATTATCCATAAACAATGAGCACTAAGCCACAACCTTCATTTAGTTAATGAAACTTTTTCTTCACTTTGCCAAGTGGGTGTTGACCAACTAACCGCTATGCCTTATTCAAAAAACTATGATGTCCTTATTATTGGCAGTGGCGGCGCAGGACTAAGTTTAGCGCTTAAACTGGCTGACCACCCAACGAGCGTTGCTGTATTATCGAAAATGGCACTGACTTCCGGCAGCACCTATTATGCTCAGGGCGGCATATCAGCTGTCTTTGATGCTGAAGATTCCATTGAATCTCATATTGAAGATACCCTGGATGCCGGTGCAGGACTCTGTAACCCTGAAATTGTGAGACTTACCGTTACTCACGGCAAAAGCTCCATAGATTGGCTGCGCGAACAAGGCGTGGTTTTTACTGAAGAACAGAACCAGTCGGGCGAAATAAAACTGCATTTGAGCCGGGAAGGCGGACATTCTCACCGGCGTGTTGTGCATTCAGCGGATGCAACCGGCAAGGCTGTATCGCTATCGCTTATTGAACGTGCACAGGAGCATCCCAACATCGAATTATTCGAGCATCATAATGTTGTCGAGTTAATTACAGCCCAAACCGAAGGTCGTACCGGCAAACAAGTATTGGGAGCCTATGTCTTGGATACCCAAGGGCATCAGGTTAAAACGATAAGTACTCGTGTCGTTGTTCTGGCAACAGGCGGCGCAAACATGGCTTACATTTACACTACCAATCCGCACAGTTCAACTGGCGACGGTATTGCACTGGCATGGCGTGCCGGTTGCCGTATCAGCAACATGGAATTTATGCAGTTCCATCCAACCTGTCTTTATCATCCGGATGCTCGTTCTTTTCTTATCAGCGAAGCGGTTAGGGGTGAAGGCGGTCGGCTAATCCTGCCGGACGGCTCATCTTTCATGCAAAATTTCGATCCAAGAGGGGAATTAGCTCCTCGTGATATTGTTGCCAGGGCCATAGATCATGAAATGAAAAAACGCGGTATAGACTGTGTTTATCTAGATATCAGTCATAAATCAGAGGAATTCATACGCGAGCATTTCCCGACGATTTACCAACAATGTCTCGAATTTGATATCGACATCACCAAACAACCTATACCTGTTGTTCCAGCCGCGCATTACACCTGTGGCGGTGTTTTAACGGACAGCTATGCACGCACCGATATAAAAAACCTTTATGCGATCGGTGAAGTGGCTTGCACCGGCCTGCACGGAGCCAATCGCATGGCCAGCAACTCATTATTAGAATGCCTGGTTTTTGCTGAGCGAGCCAGTGAAGATATTTTACTAAAGCTTCCTGGCATTTTACCTGCTCCGAAAATACCGGACTGGGATGAATCGAAAGTCAGCGATTCCGATGAAGAAGTTGTTGTTTCACACAACTGGAACGAATTGCGCCATTTTATGTGGGACTACGTAGGCATAGTCAGAACCGATAAACGATTAAGCCGAGCCATGAATCGTGTGGAATTGCTTAAAAAAGAAATAGCCGAATATTACGGCAATTTTCGTGTCACCAGTGATTTACTGGAATTGCGCAATTTAGTTATCGTCGCCGAATTAATCATCCGTTGCGCGCAACAACGAAAAGAAAGCCGAGGTTTACACTACACCCTGGATTATCCGGAAACCGATAATAGTAAACCACCACAAAATACCATCCTAACACCTTAATTCAACAAAAATTACAAGATTGTTATATGGAGATACAGAGTACTCAGAAGAACTCACTAAAAGTGTCATCAAGTGACGATTTTAAACTCAAAGCGAATATCCTTCTGGCTAATGACAGATTCCCAACCATCAGAATTCTGTTAATCGACGGTGATCCCAATTTTCGATTAATCGCCTCTGAGACTCTGCGAGCAGCGTCATTTTTAGTTGACGTAGCAAACAACGGCACTCAAGCCCTTGAGAAAATAAAGCAGCAGATGCCTGACATTGTAATGCTTGATTCAGTGATGGAAGGTATCAGTAGCTTTCAAACATGCCGGTTACTAAAAACAGACCCGGCAATGGCCAATGTCCCCATTATTATGTCAACCGCATTGGGTGATAGTGACTCGATCAATAAGGCATTTGCTGCCGGTGCTACTGATTTCATCGATAAACCCATTAACTATCAGACTTTTATTCAGCACTTGTATTTTATTTTAAGAGCCAGTCAGAATTCTGCCGAACTTAGAAACCACAGACTTCAGCTGACGACGTTAACTGCGCTAAAAGCGGCTCAACGCATAGCTCGCTTGGGCTATTGGACCTGGTATATAAAGAATAACCAATTTCAAATTTCAGCACACTTGGCCGAATTGTGTGGCATTCAACCCGAGCAATTCGATGGCACCCTGGATGGTTTTATTCAATTAGTACATCCTCAAGACCGTGATTTCGTGAAAGACATCATTATCTCAGCAGCCCATTGCAAAACGCTTGAAAATACTGAATATCGATTACAAGTAGCCAAATCAGAAGCTATTGTAGTATATCAGGAAATGGAAACAATAACGGACAATAGTGAGCTTATTATTACCGGCACTGTACAGGATATTACCCGTCAAAAAGAAACTGAAAAACAGATTCGCCGTCTTGCTTACTATGACAATTTGACCGGCTTGGCAAGCAGAACCTATTACCATGAACGTATTGAAAGTCTTATCAAGACCGCCGGCAGACGCAATGAACAATTCGCCTTTCTGTTTCTTGATCTGGATGATTTCAAAGAAATTAATGACCACTTTGGCCATCACATTGGCGATCAGTATCTTAATGCTGTTGCCCATCGTTTAAAATTTATTGCCCGCGAAATTGATTTTATTGCTCGCTTGGGGGGAGATGAGTTTTGTATCATCATTGATAATATTATCGATGATGACGATGTGACCGAAGTGGCCAGCCGTTGTCTACAGAAAATAAACCAACCGCTATTATTGTCAAATCATTATCAGATAATGCCGAGAGTCAGCATCGGTATTGCTATTTTTCCTCGCGATGGACAGAATGAACGTGAACTGATCAAAGCCGCTGATACCGCCATGTATTCAGCCAAACAGGCTGGAAAACAATGTTATGTTTTCCATTCCCATGATATGGCGCACAAGGAAATACAACGTCGGGAAAAAGAGCGACTATTGCGAGAAGCGTTTAAGAAAGAGCAATTCATACTTTACTATCAACCCCAACTATCGATGAATAGCGGACAGATAATTGGTATGGAGGCATTGATACGTTGGCAACACCCCGAACAAGGCATAATCTTCCCTGAAAACTTTATTACCCTTGTCGAGCAACTGGGTTTGATAGTAGAACTGGGTAACTGGGCAATAAAAACAGTCTGTGAGCAAATGTCAAAATGGCATCGTTCAGGCCTGCCTTTTATTCAAGTTGCTGTGAATCTTTCGCCCGCTCATTTCCAGGATCTTGGTTTAATAGATACAGTTCAGGATTTATTAAATAAAACCGGTATTCCCGCTCAATATCTGGAACTGGAAGTTACCGAGAGCGCGATGCAAACAAAAGGACATATTGAAGTATTTAAACAACTAAGAGAAATCGGTGTAAAAATTGCCATAGATGATTTCGGCACTGGCTTTTCCTGCCTGGCTTCTTTAAAACAGCTCCCGCTCGATTGTTTAAAAATCGATAAAATCTTTGTTGAAGACATGCTTTACAATTCGCATACCTCCTTGCTTTTGGGAACAATCATTGGTTTGGCCAATGCGCTCGACTACACACTGGTTGCAGAGGGTGTTGAGTCCAAAGACCAGGCGTTAGTCCTTCAGGGCTTGGGCTGTAATATCTTACAGGGCTTCTTTTTTAGCCCAGCCATTCCACCAGAAGAAATTCCTGCTCTCATAAATAGCCACGCTACGAGAACTGCGGGTATATACGAGGAAGACTGAAAAAAAAGCGATTAAATGTCTTTAATTCACCACAATGACACCAATGACACAAAGGTTTATTTCTTCGTGTCTTCGGGATGATAATTTATAAAGTTTTTTAACATGAACTAATTCGATACATCAATAAATCCATGCAAACCTCGCTTGGACTTGACCGCCAACCAGTCTTTTAATTGCCTTAACTCTTCTGTTTCCTCCAGCCCATCCAGGCTTTGCTTGCTTTTTAACAAACGAAATGCCGTTGAAAGTACTTTATAACGATCTCCGGTGATGCCTGCACGTCTTAAACCTACAGTATTTAATTTGTAATGACGAGCTGGCCGTCCGCCAATCAGCATAAACGGAATAACATCCATATTAAGTCCGGTTGTACCCTGTACTATCGCATACGAACCAATCCGGCAAAATTGATGCGCCACCACAGCGCCACCCATAAAAACGTTATTGCCCACTTCAACATGCCCACCTATTGCAACATTATTGGCAAATATTGTGTTATTACCAATAGTGCAATCATGCGCAACGTGGCTATTATTCATAAAGAAACAACCCGAACTGATCCGGGTTTCGGCATTTTCTTTAGATGCTCTGTGTGCAGTAAAACCTTCTCTGAAAACATTATTATCGCCAATAATCAACCAGGAAACCGTTTCTGCCTTAAAACTCGTGTCTTGAGGCAAGCCACCCAAGACTGCATGGGGATGTAAAATATTACCAGCACCCATTTTTACATGGCCATGTACAACGGCATGAGCCCCCACCTGGCAGTGAGCTCCCATCTCAACACCGCTTTCAATCACGGCAAAAGGGCCTATTGTAACATTATCTCCCAGTACAGCATTGGGCGCTATATAAGCGGTCGGGTGAATATTTTGTGCCATATTAACTATCCTCTGGGATGAAATTTTGAATGCAATTCTTTTAATCGTTCGCGGGCAATGTGGGTATAGATTTGAGTTGTCGATAAATCGGCATGACCCAACAATAATTGCACGACCCGCAAATCCGCGCCATGATTTAACAAATGCGTAGCAAAAGCATGCCTTAAAGTATGGGGTGACAGCTCTTTGTTAATGCCCGCTTTTTTTGCATGGCGTTTGATAATATGCCAAAAAGCCTGTCTTGTCATGCCGTCTGCGCGGTTGGTCACAAACAAATAATCGCATTGCCGTTCACCGAGAATAGTTTTTCTAGCATTGTTCATATAACTTTCCAACCAACTCATAGCTTCTTCACCGACCGGTACCAGCCGTTCTTTATTGCCTTTGCCAATAATTCTGACCACGCCTTGCCTGAAGCTGATTTGTTCAAATTTTAAACCGACCAATTCCGATACTCTAAGTCCGGTTGCATAGAGCATTTCCAACATTGCTTTATCTCTGAACCCATGTGTATTCGTCACCTCAGGAGCACTCAGTAATAGATCGACATCCTGTTCAGAAAGCGAAACCGGCAAGGGACGGCCTATGTGGGGAGATTCAATCAATGCAGTCGGATCGATTGCTAGGCGGTTTTCTCTGATGTAATAACCATAAAAGCGGCGCAAACTGGATAAAATACGCGCTGAAGATCGATTGCCTATACCCGCTTTATAGCGACTCGCCAAAAACTTCGATAAATCGCCCGTATCGACTTCCAGCATGGATTTACCTGCCAACCATTTGGCAAAAATCCTCAAATCGCTACTGTAAGCGGAAAGGGTGTTTTCACTCAACCCTTGTTCTACCCAGACAGCATCAAGAAATTGGTCTATCAAGGCAATAGCGGTCATTGTTTATGGGCCGCTTCAAATGCAAGCAATTTATATTTGATAGCCATAAAATCACCGTCTGTTTTCCCGCAATAGCCACCCATACCGGAAACTGACACAACCCGATGACAAGGAATAATCACTGGATAAGGATTATCCCTGCACGCGTTGCCGACAGCTCGCGCAGACGAGCCTATTTTTCCGGCTAATGCGGAATAGGTCATGGTTTCTCCAAAGGGAATTTTACAGAGTTCAGACCAGACTTTATGCCGGTAGTCGCTACCTTGTATTAATAGCTTAATGTTAATAAGTTTATCGGGATTTGACCAATACTGATTGAATCGTCTCTGTATTTCATGGACTTGGGAATAGATACCATCATCAATCTCCCAGTCGGCTTTACTAATAACCCCTTGCTGGACATAAAGCACCAATTGACCTGCCGGCGTTCGAACATTAATAATTTCCTCTGCTCCAGAGCAATTTTCTACCCACTGAATGACAAATGACACTAAACAATACCGAACTAGTTAATTAACTGAATTGAACGTAATATTTATCGATTTACCATTAATGATTTGTACAAAGCTAACCATAACACTTTAATCTCTGTCCATGTATATTGCTGGACTTCTTGTAGTCCGTTATTCACAAGCGTCCGGTACAATTCGGGCTCATTAAGCAATCTATTAATTTGTTTCACCATGGATTCAGGATTGTTTACTTCAGTAAATAATGCTGTTTTATTATTTTCTACTATATAAGGTATCCCCCCTACATCAGTTGTCACCACAGCAACACCACTTGCCATAGCCTCAAGCACAGAATTCGGCATATTATCAACTGTTGTCGGGTTAAGCATAATATCTGCACGTAGATATAATTCCGCAATTTCCTCCGGAGTCAACTTTCCGGTAAAGCTGATATTTTTTTCCAGCCTTTCTTTCTTTACCAGTTGTTGCAATTCTTCTTTTTGAGGCCCCATTCCCGCTATTGTCAGTTGTATATCAGGCACTGTTTGCCTTAGCCGAGCTACTGCATTTATCGCTGTTGATATACCGTATATCGCTTCCAAATTGCGCGTTATTATCAAGTGTGGACAATGAGTGTTCATCTGCCCATGCTTTTCCTTTGGATGAAAACGCTCTAAATTAACTATGTTGGGAATAATATGAGATTCAATTCCAAAATCTGAGAATACCGTTTTTAAGTAACCAGACGGTACGATAACATCACTTGCTTTATTAATAGAAGGCCTTACCCATTTTATGGATTTATTAAAATAATTTCTTGCTTCTCCACCGCGATAATTAATTATGACGGGAGTTTTTCTAACCCATCCAATCCATAAAACGGGCGCTGCAAACAATTGCCAGGACCACCACGAATTTGCAAAAACATGGATAACATTTACTTTTCCGGCAAGTTCCCATACATTCAAAAGATAAGGAATAATACGAAAAAATGCTCTTACGCCTTTAGCTTTTTCAATTATTTTGAAGCGGTAAGGAGTATTGGTCTGCACCAGACTCACTTGAATATCTTCCTCCGTTAAAAGCTGATAGAGCTGATTAAGTTGATTGGCCATACCGCCATAGGGTGGAGGCAAAGGTCCGCATAGACCAACATGCAAAACTTTTTCTTTATCATTCATAATGCCAATTAATTTGATCTGCCAATACCATAATAAACAAAACCTTGTTTCTTAAGTAATTCAGGTTGATATAAATTTCTACCATCAAAAATCACCGCATCTTTTAAGGTATTTTTTATCAAATCAAAATCAGGGCTCCAAAAGTTTTTCCATTCTGTTACAACAATCAAGGCATTTGCACCCTGCAGTGCCTCTTCAGCGGTTTCAACCAGCGTTAAGCCTGGCTTGTCGCCATAAATCCGCTTGGCTTCAGCCATGGCCTCCGGATCAAAGGCTCTGACAACTGCTCCCGCATTTATTAACGCTTCAAGGATAATGCGGCTGGGCGCCTCTCTCATATCATCGGTTTTTGGTTTAAATGCCAAGCCCCAGAGTGCAAAGATTTTGCCTTGCAAATCATCTTTATAATGTTGAACGACTTTATTAAATAAAACCTGTTTTTGGCGATCATTGACATTTTCTACCGCATTCAACAATTCGGCTTTATAACCCATTTGCTGTGCCGTTCGTTCCAAAGCTTTAACATCTTTGGGAAAACAGGAACCGCCATAACCGCAACCGGGATAAATAAAGGAATAACCAATACGTGAGTCAGAACCGATGCCGTTTCTGACGTGCTCAATGTCTGCGCCCAACAGTTCAGCCAAATTGGCTAATTCATTCATAAAGCTGATTTTCGTAGCTAACATGGCATTCGCGGCATATTTAGTCAATTCAGCTGAACGTACGTCCATGGTTATGATCCGCTCATGGCTACGATTAAAAGGCGCATAAAGCGCTTTTAACAATTCCGCCGTTCTTGGATTATCCGTGCCGACAATAATACGATCCGGTTTCATGAAATCATTAATCGCCGCGCCTTCTTTTAAAAACTCGGGATTTGACACCACATCAAAATCAATAGCCACGCCACGTGATGCCAGCACTTGAAGAATAGCTTCCTTGACTTTATCGGCTGTGCCAACGGGTACTGTTGATTTATCAATGACAATACGATAGTCACTCATATTTTCAGCGATGGATTTGGCCACCGCC
>NQJG01000278.1 GCA_002256465.1 Methylococcaceae bacterium NSP1-1
GTGACTTGCTGCCGACTGGCTGCATAAACGATCTGTGAAACCGGACAATATAACGGTTGTGTTTCCAGATAGGTTAAATCAATAGCAATAACATCGGCGGCTTTGCCTAAGCTAAGTGAGCCACAAACGGTATCAAGGCCCAGTGCCTTAGCGCCATTAATAGTTGCCATGCGTATTGCCGTCATAGCAGGGATAGCGCTGGCATCACCGGCAACCGCTTTACCTAGCAAAGCGGCAGTGCGCATTTCTCCTAACATGTCCAGATCATTGTTACTGGCTGCACCATCCGTTCCTAATGCCACATTGATACCCGCTGCCAGACACCGGGCAATTGGGCAAAAGCCGCTGGCCAATTTTAGATTGGACTCCGGACAATGCACGAGATGTGCGCCTGACTCCGCAAACATACTGATTTCCTCATCGGTTAGCTGGGTCATGTGTACAGCTATTAATGAGGGATTGACCAGTCCCAACTCCTGCAATCTTTGCAAAGGCCGTTGTCCGGTTTGTGCTTGTGCCTGCTCAACTTCGTGGTGTGTTTCGTGAACATGAATATGTATCGGCAACTCCAGTTCATCAGCTAACGTTCTGATTTTTTGCAAGGGCTCATCAGATACCGAATAAGGTGCATGTGGGATGGAAAATCAATAACAATCAACCCGACTTTGGCACGTATGCCATGGTGTATAGCCTGTCCGGCGGTGATCTCAGGAAAAAAATACATGTCATTGAAGCAGGTGGTCCCGCCCAGAATCATCTCGGCAATCGCTAAATCAGTGCCGTCTTTGACAAATGCCTCACTCATCCATTTTTGTTCCAGCGGCCAGATATGGTTTTGCAGCCAATTCATCAGCGGCACATCATCGGCAATTCCGCGCATTAAAGTCATCGCGGCATGGGTATGGCAATTGATTAAACCGGGCAGTAATGCATGGTTTTCCAGATTTTCAGTGGTCGTCCCCTGATATTTTTGTTTGGCAAGATCGGTGGGCAGCAAATCAATAATTTTGCCGCTATCAATCACCAGGGTATGGTGTTCGTAGGTTACGGATTCCGGTTCAACGGGTATAATCCAGCGGGCATGGATGAGGGTATCGACTATCATAAGTTGTTCCTGTGTGTGGTCCGGTTAGCTTAACCTGACACTTTTCGTTTACTATGTCCAGCGACGAAATTATAACTTCTTACCACCAGGTTTTATTAAATAATGACACAACAAACTAAATTGACTGTACAAGCCCTGCAATGGACAGGTGAAGCATTAAAAGTGCTGGATCAGCGGCAATTGCCTGAAACTATTATTTTTGACGACTATCGTGATGCGGCAGGCGTGACAGATGCAATTGCTACCATGCGCGTGCGTGGTGCACCGGCTATCGGTATAGCGGCGGCTTACGGTGTCGCTCTTTCAGTCATCCAGCACACTGCAGAAGACCCGGTACATTGGCAGCAAAAAGTAGCTGCCGATATAGACATGCTGGCAAAGTCCAGGCCAACAGCGGTCAATTTGTTTTGGGCCTTGGAGCAAATGAAAACCTTACTTGATCGGCCACTAGCTAGTCCTGTGGAGGCATTTATTGAGTGTGCCGAGAAAATCCATGCTGATGATATTTCTGCGAACACTAAAATGGGCGAACTGGGAGCTGATCTTTTGGCGGATGTTAAAGGTGTAATGACTCACTGTAATACCGGTGCCTTGGCAACGGGTGGTTATGGCACTGCACTTGGCGTTATTCGCAGTGCTTACCAAAGACGGCCAATAAACGTCTATGCCGGAGAAACCCGTCCCTGGTTGCAGGGGGCAAGATTGACTGTTTGGGAACTGGCACAAGACGGCATACCCGTCACGTTACTTGCCGACTCAGCGGCAGCATGGTTAATGAAGTCCGGCGCTATTGATTGGGTAATCGTTGGTGCGGACCGGATTGCTGCTAATGGTGATACCGCCAATAAAATAGGCACTTATTCCTTAGCTGTGTTGGCTAAACAGCACGGCGTTAAAGTCATGGTCGTAGCGCCCACAACGACAATAGATTGGTCTATCGATAATGGTGATCGGATAGAAATCGAGCAGCGCAACCAGAATGAATTGTTGCCTGCGTGTTTTATTAAAGAAGGGTCATTAGTCAGTGCCTGGAATCCGGTATTTGACGTAACTCCAGCTGAATTAATTTCAGCGATTGTGACCGAGCGCGGCGTAGTATTGAACCCGGCTGAACAAGGTATAAGAGGTTTAAAAGATGTTATTTGATAAAAAAGGCAATAATCCGGCTCTAGCCGTGGGCTATTTATTTAAAGGCCTGAAATTATTGGCAAGGACAGAATTACGCACGTTTATAATTTTCCCGGTTTTAATAAACGTCGTGTTGTATAGCGCTGCTCTAATGCTGGGTTATTACTATGTAGGCGATTTGATTGATCAGTTTATTCCTGGCTGGCTGCAATGGTTAAGCTGGATATTATGGCCATTATTTTTCATCAGTTTTTTTATTGCCGGTTTTTTTACCTTTACGGTGTTGGCTAATTTGCTTGCCGCCCC
>NQJG01000279.1 GCA_002256465.1 Methylococcaceae bacterium NSP1-1
GCATTCTGGATCACGATGGACATCCCGGCGATCCCGGCGGAATTGAGGCCTGGATACAGCTGGGCATCGCTGTCGGTTTAAGCCGGGAAGAAATTACTTCATTAAAACATGTATTACCCGGTGTTCGTTTTGCCGTTGATGCCTACGTCAATTTTGCCCGCAGAGCCGAATGGCATGAAGCAGCAAGTTCTTCGTTGACTGAATTGTTTGCCCCCAAAATCCACCAGCAACGCCTGGATAATTGGCCGGAACACTATCCCTGGGTTGATGTCGAAGGTTATAACTATTTCCGTAAACGCCTGACCGAAGCACGAAGGGATGTCGAACACGGTCTGGCGATTACGCTGGATTGGTACAAAACCCGCGAACAACAGGATCGCATGATACAGATTTTAAAATTTAAACTGGATGTATTGTGGACAATGGCGGATGCTATGTATATGGCTTATATTAACGACATGCCGCCGTATTTTAATATTGAGGCGTAACTTGCTTTGGTTTTAAGATAACAGGAAAGATGCGATGCAATGGTCAGAAGTAATCGATAATCCGTATTTTAAAAATTTACCTTTTAAACAACACGGCTATGAAACGCCTTATTCACATTCGCCTGAGCTGTGTATTGAAATCGTCTCTCCTTTTTCTATAAAAATTTTGACTTACTCAGACGTGTAGAGCAATACTCTACTGCCAACCGCTTTTATCAATAATTGGTAGGCAAAAAAGCACTGCCTACCCTACAACCCAACACTCAAAATGGCCATAAACCCGGAACTGCCCATAAAATTCTCCCGCACCCACCGCCTGCAATGGGAAGAAGCCCAACAAAAAGATGTGATTCTTTATCCGGAAGGCATGGTGGAACTTAATCAAAGTTCAGCTGAGATCCTTAAACTCTGTGACGGCACGCGTAATCTTGCCCAACTGATCAGCGAATTGGAACAGAAATTCAACACGTCGGGTCTTACCAACGATATTACCGCTTTCCTTGAGGTCGCTATACAAAATGGCTGGATTAACCAAAACTAACCCTACGACTGCGCTCAGGGCAGGCATTACCCCGCCCCGCTGGCTGCTGGCGGAACTTACTTACGCCTGCCCGTTACAGTGCCCGTATTGCGCCAATCCGATTGACTATGCCAAATATCAATCCGAATTAAGCACGGAAGACTGGAAACGTGTACTGACACAAGCCCGCAAAATGGGCGCCGTGCAGTTAGGATTTTCGGGAGGTGAACCTCTAACCCGAAAGGACTTGGCCGAGTTGGTTAAACACGCCAGAGACCTGGGCTATTATTCCAACCTGATTACATCGGGCTACGGACTGACCGAAGAAAAAATTATCCAGCTTAAAGAGGCCGGTCTGGATCATATTCAGGTCAGCATACAAGCCAGCACCCAGGAATTAAACGACCATATCGCCGGCACTGCATCGTTTGAGCACAAAAAAGAAGTCGCCCGCCTGGTCAAAAAACACGGCTACCCGATGGTGTTATGTGTAGTGATACACCGTGAAAATATCCATCAGATGGCGGAAATTCTGACCATGGCGGAAGAACTGGGCGCGGATTATCTGGAACTCGCCAACACCCAATATTACGGCTGGGCTCATGCCAATCGCGATTTATTGTTACCGACCAAAGAACAGTTTGAACAAGCCGAAGCCATCGCACAGGCGTTTAAGGAAACAGTCGCCGGCAAAATGAAAATCTACTATGTCGTGCCGGATTTTTATGAAGATCGACCCAAAGCCTGCATGAACGGTTGGGGAACTACTTTTCTGACTATCGCACCCGATGGCGTTGCCTTACCTTGTCATTCTGCGCGCGAACTACCCGGCCTTGATTGCCCCAATGTTAAAGACTTCAGCATAGAAGAAATCTGGAACGAGTCGAAAGCCTTCAATTTCTTCCGGGGCGTTGAATGGATGAAGGAACCTTGCCGTAGCTGTGATGAGAAAGAAAAGGATTTTGGCGGCTGCCATTGTCAGGCATACTTGTTGACCGGCGATATGTACAACGCTGATCCGGTGTGCAGCAAATCGCCTGATCATGGCGTTATTCAGCAAGCGATAGATTCGGCGGCAAGAAG
>NQJG01000280.1 GCA_002256465.1 Methylococcaceae bacterium NSP1-1
GCGGTGGTTTCCAGATTAGCGGGACGAACGACTTCAATGGCAGAAATATCGGCCTGAAACTGCACCAGCAGATTATTCACAGCGGCGCCACCATCAATCCTAAGTTGTGAAACAGGCGCGCTACTGTCGGCGGCCAAAATCTGCAACAGGTCATCGACCTGAAAACAAATGCTCTCCAGCGCTGCTCTGGTGACGTGCGCACGGGTTGTGCCCCGGGTAATTCCGAAGATCGCCCCGCGTGCGTGCGGGTCCCAGTGCGGCGCGCCGAGTCCGGTAAGCGCGGGAACGAAGTAGACGCCACCGTTATCGGCAACACTACCGGCAAGTTTTTCACTGTCCGCTGCCTGTTCGAAAAATAGTAAACCATCGCGTAACCATTGAATAACTGCTCCGCCAATGAACACGCTGCCTTCCAGTGCATAAGTGACTTCATGGCCGATCTGCCAGGCGATAGTGGTCAACAAGCCGTGTTGCGAAGCGGCTCTATTCGGTCCGGTGTTGATCATTAAAAATGAGCCCGTGCCATAAGTACATTTAGCCATACCGGCTTCAATACACATCTGGCCGAATAACGCCGCTTGTTGATCGCCGGCAATGGCGGCAATAGGAATGCCGGCGCCCACTTCCGGATTAAGGGTATTTCCATAGATTTCGCTTGAGGATTTGACGTCGGGTAACAGGGATGCGGGTATATCGAATAACGCCAGCAAGTCCTCATCCCACTGCAAGCGTTCGATGTTATAAAGCAGGGTCCGGGAGGCATTGGAAACATCGGTGATATGCAGTTCGCCATTGGTCAGCTTCCATACCAGCCATGAATCGATGGTACCGAAAGCCAATTCCCCTCGGTTGGCTTTCTCCCGGGCTCCCTCGACATGATCCAGTATCCAGCGGACTTTAGTCGCTGAAAAGTAGGCATCGATAACCAGACCGGTTTTGGCATTAACCATCGGTTCCAGACCCGCTTCCTTAAGCCGGGTACATTCATCGGCAGTGCGCCTGTCCTGCCACACTATCGCGTTATAGACCGGTTTGCCTGTACGACGCTCCCAGACTACGGTGGTTTCTCTTTGGTTAGTGATACCAATACCGGCAATATCGGCAGGGCAAAGTTGCAATTGCGACATCACTTGCTTGAAAACCCCGGCTTGTGTTTGCCAGATTTCTTCAGCATCGTGTTCCACCCAGCCCGGCTGAGGAAAAAGCTGTTCAAACTCCTGTTGAGCCATTGCGACAGGCTTAGCCTGCTGATCATAAAGAATACAGCGTGAACTGCTCGTGCCCTGATCTATCGCTAGAATATATTTCATAACTCGATTGAGTAATTATACTTTAAATATTTTGAGGGATAACTCAGACTCTGAAACCAATTATTCTTAAGCAAATCCAAGGAAAACCGCCAGCGCACGGTTTACTGCGAGCATCGTCTCATCGTCCAGGCGGCCAAACACCGCACCAACCTTTTTTCGCCCGACCGATTGGGGTTTATCCACCATCACCTGCGAAGGTTTAGCCAGACCGTTCTGCTCACTTGGATTCACCAGAATGCGAAACAGCGGCGCATCGCGCAACTCACTGGTCACGGGTAAAATCGCCATGGAAGGGTGCGCATCGAACAGATCGGACTGGATAACCAAAGCCGGTCGCGGCTTGCCGAGATCGCCTTGTAAGGCCACAGTCACCAGATCGCCGCGTCTCATTGCCAGCCTTCGCGGTCGGCTGTAGCCTCAAGCCAATCGGTGGTTTCCTGCTCATGGGCGTCGCCTTGCAATAGCAACGACTGGCGGCGACATTCCTCGGCGAAACCCGGCCGCCGGGTATCCGGAACCCAAATCTGCACCGGGCGCAAGCCGGATTCCCGCAATGCCGCACGATGCTTTTGCACCCGCGCCGATGTACTTGTTCTCATAAATACCTCTAACACTTACTGTTACATGAAACGCATGGTATTCCGCATTTTCGTTACATGCAACAGACAGACATGACTACGCCCAAAATGTTAGAGGATCGGTTCGGGATAACGGTGTTCGACTCGGACCGAACGAAACGCGTCGCGCAACAACCCGACGTGC
>NQJG01000059.1 GCA_002256465.1 Methylococcaceae bacterium NSP1-1
AAGTCAGCTTGCATCACTTTCCTGACGGTGAAAGCTTCATACGCCTGCCTCCGTTACTGCCCGAACACGTTATCGTTTGCCGCAGCCTAAATCAACCCAATGACAAATTGATCGAATTGTTACTCTGCGCCACAACAGCCAGAGAATTGGGCGCCAAACGCCTCACACTGGTAGCACCTTATTTATGCTACATGCGTCAGGATTTTGCCAATCAGCCGGGTGTAGCTGTGAGTCAACGCATTATCGGTAAAATGCTGGCCACTCTATTTGACGATGTGCTCACCGTAGACCCGCATTTGCATCGCATAGCATTACTGGATCAGGCGATTCCGATAAAAAATGCCATCAGCCTTACCGCAGCTGATGAGATCGGACGTTTCCTGAAACAAAAGCTGGAATATGCCCTGCTATTAGGCCCGGATAGTGAATCAGAGCAATGGGTCGCGAATATAGCCAATAAAATTGGCTTCGACTATTGCATTGCTCATAAAGAAAGACGGGGTGACAAACAAATTGAAATGACCTTGCCGGATCACAATTTTCTCAATAAACCCATAGTCATCATAGACGACATGGCCAGTACCGGCCGAACCCTGGGCAAAGCAGCCAGACTGCTGCAAGCCGCCGGTGCCGGCGACATTTACGTCGTCGTTACTCATGCCCTGTTTTGCGAAGATGCAGAAACACATATCCTGCAAGCAGGAATCAAGACCATCTGGAGTACAGACAGCATAGAGCACCCGACATCCTGCATTAAGCTCGATGCCCTATTAGCTAATGCGATTAAAGCGATTATTTGAGCGCCAAAGCTGTAATCAGAAATCGTCATTATTTTTCCTCTTTAGCCCAGCAACCACAAGGTTTAGTGTCCGGCGACACTTGAACTTGGGTCGATAGTTTGAAGGAGTGGCCGGTATCGGTTTTCAGTTCAACCTCCATAAGATAAGCCTGGTATCCTGACTTGGGGAGGGGGATTGATGCTTTGGCATGACTACTGCCGCGAGTAATGTTCAGTTTTTGCGCTGTCCATTGATTATCCCGGAAGTCCCGGTCATCAGAATGGGCAGTCCATAAGCTGATAGTGCCGGCGTGCTCATTGCTCTCAACCTGAGCGTTAATGTGGGTATTGGCTACATTGTTAAATTTCCACGCAATTTTAGGTAAGGGCTTTTGATCTGCAATCAATTCAAAAAAAGCTGCTAAAGTTTGTAAGGCCTGATCGCCGCCATTCAGATCATGACCGGCATTGGGTGTCTGGTAAATCAGTTTGGGTTCCGGTAAATCATTCCAGTAATGACGCAATGAATCGACCGTCCAATAGGGATCGTTAGTGCCAAGCAACAATAGTTTCGGCATTGTAAAACGTTGAATATAGGCATAAGGATCGATCCAGCTGCGTAGTTTCTGCATCTCATTGTTGTCGAGTTTTCTATGCAGATCCAATTCCGTGTAATCTTTTAATTTGGTGCTTTGTTTACCGTAGATTTGTTCCGACCACTGCAGTTGCGCTTTCATGTTAAGTGTGTCGATAACCATCGGCGCAATGGCGGTTATACGTTTATCGACAGCCGCTGCCAACCAAGTTGCCCAGCCTCTTTTAGAGGCACCGCTCAGGACAAAACGGTTTATTTGTTGCTTATGCTCTTGATTAACAATGTCCTGAATGGCATCCATCGCTTTGACAGCGCTTTTAACCATAGGAAAGAGTAAAGGCCATGTTTCATCGCCGGTCTTTAAATATTGATTAAAGGTATAGGCGATCAACGCATCTTCACGCCGATCCTCATAGAACGGTTGATTGGGCACATTCATTAAGACTGCGGTAACAGCACCGCTCCGTTCCGCCAGGATTTTTAGGCTATCGATTTGGTTTTCACAATTACCATCGCCTGCGATTTTCAAGAAGGCAATGTCAGGATTGCGGATTGAACTGGGCCTTACGATGATTAAATGATGCTTCCAATTAAAACTACGCCAGTTTTGACTTACCAGTTCGTAGTAACCGATTGTCCCCCACGGCTCATTTAAAACTTTTGTGGGTTGCCAGTGATAATCGGGCTCAGTTCTATTAATATAGTTTTCCAAAGGGTTTCCCCAAACTGTTTGGGTTACTAAAAGACAGCAGATGAGACAAACTCTTTTTATTCGTTTTTGATGATCAATAGTCATGATGCAACCTTTATCATTCAATTGGTATAAAATAGCTATGGTTTTTTAGATAAACCCCAAATTCCTATGGAATCATGGTCAATCAGGTTTCATCTTTGCCAACCCAATGTCTTACAGCAGGAGGTTGATAATTGATATAGTGGTCCAGCAGCGCGTCCGGATTTGTCTCCACAATCAACATGGCATGGTGATCTTTTTTAACAAATTGCTCTGCCAAAACATGATCCAGAAATCCGATCAGCGAATCGTAATAGCCTTCGACATTGAGCAAACCGCATGGCTTATTGTGAAATCCAAGCTGCGCCCAAGTCCAAATCTCAAATAACTCCTCAAGCGTTCCTATGCCGCCTGGGAGCGCTATGAATCCATCTGAAAGCTCGGCCATCAGCATCTTCCTCTCATGCATGGATTGGGTAACATGCAATTCAGTCAAATTTTTGTGCGCAACTTCTTTATGCGCTAAGGCTTTCGGTATTACGCCGATTGCTTGGCCGCCGAGCTTCAATACTTGATCCGCCACCATACCCATTATGCCAATGCCGGCACCGCCGTAAACCAATCTAATGTTGCGGCTGACCAGTGATTTGGCGAGAGCACAACCGGCTGATCCATATGCCTCAATCCGTCCGGGACTGGAACCGCAGTAGACACAGATGCTGTTTATTGGCGTCATGCTTGCTTTCCTATCAGGGTAATGGTGATATTCAGATTTAATTGAAACTATTTTTTGAAGCCATCAGACAAGCCAGACACTTTCGATTCTGTATTTTTCGAATTATTCAGATATGATTTTTCAGCCCAATTTATGGTTTTGGCTCTCGCTTGTTTTATATTCTTTACATCCTCTTGTTCGTTAATTTTTTTCATATATTGATGCAATTTTAACCTGTCTTTTGAAAATCTATAGGCATTAGAAAAACAAGCTACCGCTCTACTTACGTCGCCCTTTAACCCAAATACTTCGCCTAAATTTTCCCATGCTGTTGCACGATCGGGAGACATGGTTAATGCCATTGTTATTGCTTGTTGAGCTGGGTCCAAATTACCTTGTTTTAAATATGAAAAGCCTAAGTTATTGATAACTTCAATATCAGACTTGTCCAATTTGTTGGCTTCTTCAAACATTTTTACCGCATTACTAAAATCACCCTCTTTAAGTGACACTAAACCTTTAGCGTTAATCGTCCTCGCCGCCTTCTTGTTACCTTTTGCTGGCCTAGGTAAGCTTTCGATTTGAAGTTTTGTTTGCTGTATTTCTGATTCGTGACTTAATCCACCATCATTCAAGGCATACTCAAGCATACGCATAACCATGATTTGTGGTGTATCTGCTGAAGCAATATTATTGCTTTTATCCAGCGCAGGCTCTTTCTGTTTTGGCCGTTCCTGGATTACAAGCGGTCGCGGCATTGTTTTTACTAATGACTGTTCCAACGGTATTGATGCCTCCTTCGCTGGTGTTTCTATTATCTTGGGCTGCTCCGATGAAGATTGTACAGCATTAGCGTCCCGAACTACTTTAGCCACATCAGCCTTTTTATTTTCGCTTATTCCGGCGACTTCAGTGTACTGAGAGTCTGCTCTTTCATGTCTTGTAAAAATATATATGGACAAGAAAACAAGCAACGCCAAGACGATGACGCCCACACGACGATTCTTATTATCAATAACTTCAATATTACTAACCCCAGGATAATCAATCCCACAATACGGGCAAGTTTTTGCTTCTGTTGAAACCTCTTTTTTACATTCTTTGCAGTTAGTTAATGCCATGAGCTTCCCTTTGCGCGACCTTGGGGCTAAGTTACTCCCCACTCATGTGATAGCAAGACTAGGGTGCATTAACCCCAAAATACCCACGACTATCAAATATACGGCCACAAAATAATTTAAAAACCTCGGTACCAGCAAAATTAATATCCCTATCACAATTGCCAGTATGGGTTCGATCGCAATATTCATATTCATGGTGGCTCTCCTAAATGTAAGTGGAAAAAGTTTGTGGTAAGAATGAATAAAACTCATCATATAGGGACTGCGCCTCAACATCACAATGATGACTGAATGCTAGGCAAATCCGGCCGGGTTCCATTCATCCATCATCTTCTGGCGTGCCGCATTGAGGCCCACCGACATCAATGCTGCAAATTTCTTTAATAGCTCGTAGCCGAATTTCGGTTCCTGTTCGCATCGTGCCAGTATGGCAGCCCCATCAAACTGGAGCAATTCCGAATCCTCTTCGGCCTTGGTTTGAAAATTCCATTGATAGGGTGATATTAACCAAGACCACCCCAGAACCTGGTCCTTATCCAGAGTCTGGATCTCCAGGGTCGGTCCCATAATTGCCGGCATTTGTATGACGATGCGGCCACTGCGAACCACATAGAACTTGTCCGCGTTTTCGCCCTGCCGAAAAAGGATCTGCCCCTTTTTGATCTCACACGTACTCGAACACTCGCATAGGAATTTCAGGACTTCATCGCTGAACCCGGAGAAAAACTCATGGGCCGTCAGGTACTCGGCAGTTAATGGATTGCTCATTGTTTATCTCCACAAATCATTGGTTACGATGGCGATGAATAGAAATTTTAACGTACCGTTTCTGACAACGAAAGCATTTTGACCGATGGAACCTTACAAAATTCATCGAGGAGCGCATTCCGGACCAAAGCTGCCACTGATTCCAGCGAATATTACCATCACCTGAAAGCACATGTCCTGCCACAACAAACAACTGAAGCATCGCTCTGCGTTTCAGCATTCAACAGAATGATCCATTGAGGTATGCCTCTGTTCGTTAAAATTTAGTAATTACCGAGAAATGAAGAAGCTATGGATATTTCTGGTGAGTTAAACAACTCCCCCAAAGTGCCCCATCCGGTGGAAATATCTGACTACCCGCAAAGTGTAATCCTGGCTGACGGTCTTTAGCCAGCAACAGAGGTCCATCCAAGTCCACATAACGGCTACCTTGCGCTAGAAAAAAAGCGGGAGCCATCGCCAACGATGTTCCCACCATACATCCGACCATTACCTCAAAGCCATGTTGACTAGCCGATGCTTTCATTTTCAGGGCCTCAGTTAATCCACCCGTCTTATCGAGTTTGATGTTAACAACATCGTAAAGTCCGATTAACCCGTCAAGGCTTTTGCTATCGTGACAGGACTCATCGGCACAAACCGGCAACCGTTTTGGCAAAGAGGCCAAACAGGCATCGGCTCCCGCCGGAAAGGGTTGTTCCAGCATTTCTACGCCCAGACGAGCCAGTTCTGGCGTTAGCTCCTCATAATCGCGCTGACTCCACGCCTCATTAGCATCGACAATAAGCCTGGAAGCCGGCGCATTGGTGCGAACCGCTGCAACGCATTGTAAGTCGCCCTGCCCTGCCAGTTTCAGCTTGAGCAAAGGCCGCCACTTCTGGCTTTCAGCCGTTGCGGCCAGGTTATCCGGGGAATCTACACCAAGGGTAT
>NQJG01000281.1 GCA_002256465.1 Methylococcaceae bacterium NSP1-1
GATGCAAAAGTAAGCCATAGTAAAGCCAGGTTGTGACTATATCGCCCTATAGCATAAAACCCGAAAAAAACAACAGGGAGAAAGGCAAAAATAAAAACATACGAATTGAATAACATGCAGTATTTATGGCTTGTAATAAATATATAGTTTGATTATACCAATTTAACCACCACCATTATTTTTCAATCGCCCCTGAAACATCCTGCTCTCATCAAATAATGTTAAACTAACCTCTTTTTAAACTAATTAAAAATCCCATTGCCGCCACTGAGTCTATACATTCATATTCCCTGGTGCATTAAAAAATGTCCCTATTGCGATTTTAATTCGCATGCGATTAAAGCCGACACGCCTGAAGTTGCCTATATTGACGCACTGCTGAATGATTTGGGCAAAGACCTGCAACTTTATAATATCACCCGTCCCATCAGCAGTATTTTTATTGGGGGCGGGACACCCAGCCTGTTTTCACCTGAATCTTTCAATCGCTTGTTACGAGGTATAGAACAACTGGTTTCGCTAAAAAATAACCTTGAAATTACCCTTGAAGCCAATCCGGGTACTTTCGAAAGCCATAAATTTGCCGAATTCAGGGCATTGGGAATTAACCGCTTATCGATTGGTATACAAAGCTTTGACGATAAGCTTTTAAAAAAACTGGGGCGGGTGCACTCTGCACGCGAGGCCATTGTTGCCGCAGAAATCGCCCATCAGGCCGGCTTTGACAATTTTAATCTGGATTTGATGTTTGGCTTACCCGATTCCAGTCCTGATAGCAGCAAAACAGATGTTGCAACAGCCCTAAGTTTGAAGCCTGCACATATTTCTTTTTACCAGTTAACTTTAGAGCCCAATACCTATTTTCATAAATTTCCCCCTCAATTGCCTAATGATGAGCTTATTTTCAGTACGCAACAATACTGTCAAAAACTATTAGCTGATCATGGTTATCACCAGTATGAGGTTTCAGCCTATAGCCAACCCGATAGGCAGTGTCGGCATAATGTAAACTATTGGCAATTTGGCGATTATTTAGGAATAGGTGCGGGCGCTCACGGTAAAATAACGCAAGCCTTACCACATAATATTACGCGCAGTTTTAAACCTAAAAGCCCGGAACAATATTTAAGTAACACGCACAAAAACGGCGGAGCTGATGTTATTTCTGTGGCGGATCTGCCTTTGGAGTTTATTATGAATCACTTACGACTGAAACAAGGCTTTACACCGGAGACTTATCAATCAACAACTGGTCTTGCTATAACCACTTTGGAGCCCGCATTATCAATTTGTCTTAAAGAAGAGTTGATTATCTATCAAGATAATCATTATTATTGTTCAGAACAAGGTTGGAATTTTATGGACAACGTTTTAGAAAAATTTATATATCATGCTTGATTATCAAAAAAACTTTATTTCCTACGCCCTGGATTGTGGTGTATTAAAATTCGGCCAGTTCCTGTTAAAGTCAGGTCGCACCAGTCCTTATTTCTTCAATACCGGCTTGTTCAATACGGGCGCTCAACTGGGGAAACTGGGGCATTTTTATGCTCAGGCATTGATTCAATCCGGTATTAAACCCGATATTCTTTACGGCCCGGCATACAAAGGCATCCCACTGGTCAGCGCTACATCTATCGCCTATGCCGAGTTGACTGCTAGCGACATTCCCTTTGCCTTTAACCGTAAAGAAGTAAAAGATCATGGTGAAGGAGGCAGTCTGGTGGGCGCGCCGCTACAAGGTAAGGTTATTATTCTGGATGATGTTATTACTGCCGGCACATCGGTCAGGGAATCAGTTGATATTATAAGGAATGCCGGCGCAACACCCGCAGGTGTTCTAATTGCTCTGGACCGACAGGAAAAGGGACTAAATAATAGCTCTGCGATTCAGGAAGTCCAGGACCGTTTTAATATGCCGGTTATTGCCATCATTACTCTGGAGAACATTATCGCCTATCTGACAGCTGATGGCAGCGATGAGCTCAATGCCATAAAAGAGTATCAGCATCTTTACGGTATAAAGAATATTTAATCAAGATCCTTTTCGGAAAACCAAGC
>NQJG01000060.1 GCA_002256465.1 Methylococcaceae bacterium NSP1-1
CGCGAGTTCATGTTCTGGTCTATGGTGTGTTGCAGGTCGTCCACGGTGTAAAGATAGACATCTCTAAGTTGTTCAACTTCTGCTTCAATATCGCGCGGCACAGCCAGGTCTACCATAAACATAGGTTTATGTTTGCGCTTTTTAAGTGCGCTTTCTACGCGGCCTTTGCCTAGAATTGGCAATTGACTGGCTGTTGAAGTAATCACTATGTCTGCTTCAGCCAGGTGTGTTGGTAATTCGGATAAAGCAATCGCATAGCCGTTAAACTGTGCAGCCAGGGTGTGCGCCTTATCATAGGTGCGATTAGCGATAATGATGCGGCCTATCCCTTGTTGTGATAAATGCCGTGCTGCCAATTCTATGGTTTCACCTGCACCTATGAGTAAAGCGGTTTGTTCGCTGAGCTTGTCGAAGATTTGCTGCGCCAGTTGAACGGCAGCGAAGGCAACCGATACCGGGCTGGAACCAATGGCGGTGTCGGTGCGTACTTTTTTAGCAGCGGTAAAGGTGTGCTGAAAAAGTTTACCAAGTCGTTTGCCTAAAGTACCTGCATCGTAAGCAGCCTGATAGGCTATTTTCATTTGTCCGAGGATTTGCGGTTCACCTAAAATCATAGAGTCCAGTCCGCAAGCAACCCGAAATATATGGCGGCATACTGATCTATCAGTAAGGCAATACAGGTAGGGGGTGAAATCAGTGCGATTACAGGTTGAAAGAATGGCGGCCTCACTGATTTCTTTGAGGCGCCATAACTCTTTTAACGATGATTCCAGTATGTCGGCAGGGAATGACAGGCGTTCGCGGATAGAAACCGGTGCGGTATTGTAATTAATCCCTACTGCAAGAAAAGTCATGGTATTTATGATTAGGTAAGTTTAATTTTACGCAAAAAAAATCAAGATAAAAGATACAAGAATATACTTTTATTCGCTTTTTGTCTGGCAACTTGCGCCATAACGTCAAAGCTTTTAGTAGAAACCCGGTTATATTTATGTCGTCGTATTTTAAGAAATATAATAACTTTATCCAAATGGAATAAATCAGCTGTCTAAATCAACAGGTTTTTCTGATAATCTATTGCGAATGTATATTGAGTGATAAATAGGATCGTGTGTGTTAATTTTTAGATTGTTTTCAGTAATAACTCTCGTTTTGCTTAATAGTTGCGCAGATTCACCCGCAAAGCCAGGTCAGCCTGAAGGAACCGTTGCTCCTGTTAAAATCGCTGAGCCTAAAGAAAAAGCTAAGGCAAAAGAAGATAAAACCTCAATCGATCCTGATGTACTATTTATGCTATTGACGGCAGAGCTTGCCGGTCAAAGGGGGCAATATGATATTGCTCTAGAAGGTTACATGGAGGCTGCCAAGCGTGTGCATGATCCAAGGTTTGCTGAAAGGGCGGCAATGATTGCTATGTATATGAAGGATAGCAATAAAACAAATGAGGCGGTGGCTTTATGGGTGCGTCAAGATCCTAAAAACCAGGCAGCAAGAAAAATTGCTGCTTTATCGGCATTAAGGGCCGGGAATAAGAAGGCTGCCACTGAGCACTTAAATATGCTGCTAAATATTGATCCTGCCGGATTCGAAAATGCGGTGCTTGAATTGGCCGGTGTTCTGCAAAAGGACGGCAAGATAAATACTCTATATGATGCGCTCGATACTTTGTCAGTACAGCATCCAGACCAGGCAGTGATTTTTTATATGCAGTCATTATTGGCTATGCAGAAGAAAGAAATATATTTGGCTGAATCAAAAATACAGCAGGCTTTGAAGGTGCGGCCAGGCTGGGATAAGGCGCTGATGTTTCAAGCCCAGATAGCAGTATTTTCTGGAGACTTGAACAAAGCAAAAACACTTTTAAAAGAGGCATCCCTTAAGTACCCGGACAATAATAAAATCAGCAAAATCTTGGCTCAGGTATTAATAAAAGCTGAGGATTATGATGCAGCCGCTGAGGTTTATCAGGATATAATCTCTGCTGATCCCAGGGATATTGAAAGTCAATTTGCGCTGGGACTAGTATATTTGCAAGTGGATAAGGATGAGCAGGCTGAAGATGTTTTTAAAAAGCTGTTAGAGCAACCTGAGTGGAAATATCAAGCCAGCTTTTATTTGGGAAAAATAGAAGAAAAACACGATCATTCGAAAAAAGCGCTGGTCTGGTTCGATAAAGTAACGGATGGGCCATTTGTTTTTGATGCATCAATTTCAGCAATTTCTTTGCTTGCGAAAGATAAACAGTTCGATGAGGCCAACTCACGATTAAGTCTCTTGCAGTCGAAGTTTCCAAAACAAAAGCTGCGACTCCTCTTGGTTCAGGCAGAGCTATACAGTCAGCAAAAACAATATGAGAAGGCATTTAATCTATTGACTGAGGCGCTGGTTGATTTTCCTGATCAAAAAGAGTTGTTATATACCCGTGCATTGATGGCTGAGCGTGTCAATAAGCCAGATATTGTGGAAGCGGATCTGAAGAAAATATTGGCAATGGATCCTGATAATGTCGAGGCATTAAATGCCTTGGGATATACGCTGTTGAACAAGCCTGATCGCTATGCTGACGCAGAAAAATACCTCCAGCATGCGCTCAGTCTTGAGCCGGATGCGGCAGTCATTATTGATAGTTATGGTTGGCTACAGTTTAAATTGGGGAATAATGAGAAAGCCCTGGATTATTTGCAGCAAGCGTATGAAAAACAGCCGGAAAATGAAATAGCGGCACATCTTGCCGAGGTGTTATGGGTTTTAGGTAGAAAAGATGAAGCTAGAAAATTATTTAATAAAGCCATTAAAGATGCGCCAGATGATGAATATTTAATGGATTTTCAACGAAGAATATTGAAAGGCGCACAATAGTGATGTTAAGTATAAAAATAAAGCGGCTAGGATGGTATTGTTTCGCATTGATGCTTTCAGCTTGCTCTACCGTGCCTGTAGAGCCGGAAGTTCATTATTCAAAGCTTGCAAGAGAACATTTATACAAGCTGGAGCAATGGTCGTTTGAAGGACGGGTGGCGTTAGCAGGAAAAAATGATAATTGGCAGGCAAGTATAAATTGGGGGCATAAGTCTGATGATGAGGAAATAAAGCTATCCGGGCCCTTGGGGCAGGGTGCAACCGTTATTCGATTAACAGGCGATTTAGTCACCATCGATCGTGGGGATGATAAGGTTCAATCATCAACACAGCCGGAAGAGTTTATTAATCAACAGCTGGGTATGTTTGTTCCGGTGCACTCCCTGCGCTATTGGGTGATAGGCTTGCCAGAGCCAACTAGCGCATTTGTAGAGACTGCCACTGGTTTTAAGCAGGCCGGTTGGTTTATCGAATACAAACAAATGCAACCTGTCGATGAGCAGTCCATGCCGCGTAAAATTATGGTTACGAATGAGCGGGTTAAATTAAAATTAATTATAGATCAATGGGTTTTAAATGTTGCAAAAGCAATATAATCAGTCACTATGGGCGGAAAAATGGCCCGCACCGGCAAAATTAAATTTAATGTTACGGATTGTCGGTCAAAGGGCCGATGGCTATCATTTGTTGCAAACAGTGTTTCAATTTATAGATTTTTGTGACTGGATTACATTTCATTCCGTTGATGATGGACGAGTAAGCTTGCAAAAAACGATTCCAGGTGTGGCAGAAGCAGATGATTTAACGGTTAGAGCGGCGAACCTGTTAAAAGCAGAAACAGGATGTGAGTCCGGCGTGCGCATCGAGGTAGAAAAAAATTTGCCCATGGGAGGCGGTCTAGGTGGTGGCAGCTCTGATGCCGCAACGACTTTGGTGGTATTGAATGAGTTGTGGGGTCTGAAGCTATCAATGGAAAAATTGATGGAACTTGGGTTATCTCTGGGTGCGGATGTGCCTGTCTTTGTATATGGATATTCATCATGGGCAGAAGGTGTTGGTGAAAAACTGGAGAGGATAAGTCTCCATGAACAGTGGGTTGTAGTTATTAAACCTGAATGTCACGTAAATACAAAAGAAATATTTTTAGCTAAAAATTTGACACGGAATAGCAAATCAATCACAATAGGCGACTTTATAGCAGGTCAACACCAAAACGATTGCGTCGAGGTGGTTTGTCAGCGTTACCAGCCTGTTAAAGATGCTCTGGTTGTTTTGTCTGAGTTTTCAGAGGCAAGATTAACCGGGACAGGGGCTTGTGTTTTTGCACAGTTTGATTCTGAAGACGAAGCAGTCAATGCCTATGAGTCACTTAAAAATAAGTGGCAGGTTTATCTGGCTAAGGGTCTAAATGAGTCGCCTTTGTTTTCAAGGCTGAAGGCTGGTAAATATATATCATGATTATTGGGTCGTCGCCAAGCGGTAAGGCACGGGGTTTTGATCTCCGCATACCAAGGTTCGAATCCTTGCGACCCAGCCAAATGCCTTCACTAAGTTAAATTCTAATTGGGAGTGCTTGAATGAATGACACCTCTATGATGGTGTTTTCTGGAAATGCTAACCTGGCTTTGTCTGACGGTATAGTTAAGAAGCTTAATATGCGCTTAGGAATGGCGGCTGTTGGAAGATTTAGTGATGGAGAAATTGCGGTAGAAATTGAAGAAAATGTCCGGGGTAAGGATGTTTTTATTATTCAGCCGACCTGTTCTCCTGCTAATGAGAATTTAATGGAATTGTTAGTGATGATTGACGCTCTCAAGCGGGCATCAGCATCACGTATTACTGCGGTAATGCCTTATTATGGCTATGCACGGCAGGATAGACGTTCGCGATCAGCCCGGGTGCCCATCACTGCCAAGCTGGTTGCCAAAATGATTGAACAGGCAGGTGCCCATCGCGTTTTGACGGTTGATTTGCATGCCGACCAGATTCAGGGTTTTTTTGATATACCTGTAGACAATGTTTATTCGTCACCCATTCTTTTAGGTGACGTGTGGCGGCAACAATATAAGGATCTGATTGTTGTTTCGCCTGATGTCGGTGGTGTGGTTAGAGCGCGTGCGCTTGCCAAGCGACTGGATGATGCTGATCTTGCCATTATTGACAAGCGCAGGCCAAAAGCTAACGTTTCAGAGATTATGCACATCATTGGTGATGTTGATGGTCGGACCTGTGTATTGATTGATGATTTAGTTGACACTGCTGGGACTTTGTGTCATGCCGCAGGTGCTTTAAAAAAACACGGTGCAATAAAGGTGGTTGCCTATTGTACTCATGCAGTATTGTCAGGCTCTGCTATTAAAAACCTGAATGGCTCGGAACTTGATGAGTTGGTTGTTACAGATACCATACCACTAAGTCAGGAAGCTGTTGAGTTAGGAAAAATAAGGCAGCTTAGTGTTGCAGAAATGTTGGCTGAGACTATAAGGCGTATTGCAGTAGGTGAGTCGGTTAGTTCGCTTTACGTAGATTAACCATAGCGTAGTTAATAGTTGTCGATTGATAGAATTTAATGTGTGTGCTCCTAAGGCACGGACTTCAAAAAAACAATGGTGAGGAAAAATGTCTAACGTATTTGAATTTGTTGCCGAAAGTCGTAGGCAATCAGGTAAAGGCGCAGCAAGAAGTGTGCGTCGCCAAGGTAATGTGCCTGCAGTGATATACGGTGGTCATAGTGAGCCTCAAATGCTGGTGTTAAATCATAATGAAGTCATTAAGCATCTTGAGCATGAGGCGGTTTATTCGCACGTGCTGAATGTGACTGTTGATGGGAAAACAGAGCAAGCAATTCTGAAAGGTGTTCAACGTAACCCTGCAAAATTTCAGATATTACATCTGGATTTTCTTCGGGTAAGTATGTCTGAAGCGGTAAAGGTGCATGTGCCATTGCATTTTATCAATGAGCAGACGTCCATCGGTGGAAAAAAAGGCGGTATTGCAACCCATTCCATGGTTGATGTAGAGGTTTCATGTTTGCCTTCAGCTTTACCTGAATATCTTGAAGTAAATTTGGCTAATCTGGATATTGGTGAAACAATTCATCTTTCTGATGTTGTATTGCCTGCAGGTGTTGAAATTGTGGTTTTGGCCCACGGTCCAGAGCACGATTTGCCAGTTGTCTCTATGATGGCTTCGAAAGCTAGTAAAGACGAAACGGCTGTATAAATTTAATAGCTATAGATTAAAGATGATTAAACTTATCGTTGGCTTGGGTAATCCAGGCAAGGCTTGTTTGCAGAGGGTAGCGTTGTAAATGGCAAGGTCATGCTGTTAAAGCCATATACTTTTATGAATAGAAGTGGCCAGTCCGTCGGCAAAATCGCCCGATATTACAAATTAAACCCTGAAGAAATTCTCGTTGTGCATGATGAGTTGGACTTTAATCCCGGCGTGGTAAAGTTGAAAAAAGGCGGTGGCCATGCAGGGCATAATGGCTTAAGAGACATTATTGCGCATTTGGGCTCTAATGAATTTTACCGGCTTAGAATAGGTATTGGTCGTCCCGCTGTCGGAGCAGTTGTTGCGGATTTTGTATTGTCCCTGCCATCAAGGCAAGAATGGGAAATGCTGGTTAATGCTTTCGATTTGAGCAGAGGATTTATTGGTCAAATGGTTGCTGGCGATATGGTGGGCGTAATGAATAAGTTGAATTCTTGATAGTAATAATGATGTATTTAATCAAATAATTGTTTGACAGTTGTTGCCTAATAAAAGATAATAATCCGCTTACCCGATATAGGAGGGGTTCCCGAGCGGCCAAAGGGATCAGACTGTAAATCTGCCGGCTCTGCCTTCGGAGGTTCGAATCCTCCCCCCTCCACCATCTTGAATTAAAATAAATCTGCGGGTGTAGTTCAATGGTAGAACTCCAGCCTTCCAAGCTGATCACGTGGGTTCGATTCCCATCACCCGCTCCATATTTCTGAGATAAGGCTCATATAGCTCAGTAGGTAGAGCACTTCCTTGGTAAGGAAGAGGTCACCGGTTCAAATCCGGTTATGAGCTCCAAATAGTATTAAGATTGTTAGTAGGTGTGATTCATGGCCAAAGAAAAATTTTCACGTAGTAAGCCGCACGTAAACGTAGGCACCATCGGTCACGTTGACCACGGCAAAACAACGCTAACTGCTGCTTTAACAACAGTAATGGCAAAATTGCACGGCGGTGCCGTCAAGGCGTTCGATCAAATTGATAATGCGCCTGAAGAGCGTGCGCGTGGTATTACCATTGCGACTTCGCATGTGGAATATGAATCAGCCACACGCCACTATGCACACGTTGACTGTCCAGGCCATGCTGACTATGTAAAAAACATGATCACCGGTGCTGCGCAAATGGACGGTGCAATTCTTGTTTGTTCGGCGGCTGACGGCCCTATGCCGCAAACGAGGGAGCACATTCTGTTATCAAGACAGGTGGGTGTTCCTTATATTGTGGTATTCCTGAATAAAGCCGATATGGTTGATGATGAAGAGTTGATCGAATTGGTGGAAATGGAGCTTAGGGAATTGCTCGATATGTATGAATTTCCAGGTGATGATACCCCTATTATCCGAGGTTCAGCATTACTTGCATTGCAAGGTGATGAAAGCGAAATCGGTATGCCCTCAGTGGTCAGATTAGTTGAAGCGCTGGATAGCTATATTCCTTTGCCGGAAAGAGCTGTGGATGGAGCATTCTTGATGCCGGTTGAAGACGTATTCTCGATCTCAGGCCGTGGTACCGTAGTTACCGGGCGTATAGAGCGTGGTATTATCAAGGTCGGCCAGGAAGTTGAAATTGTTGGCATCAGGCCGACAGTTGCTACAACCGTTACGGGTGTTGAAATGTTCCGTAAATTGCTTGATCAAGGAGAGGCTGGCGATAACGTGGGCCTGTTGTTAAGAGGTACCAAGCGAGACGATGTGGAACGTGGGCAAGTATTGGCACACAAGGGCACTATTAAGCCTCATGCGCATTTCAATGCAGAGATTTACGTTTTGTCGAAAGATGAAGGTGGTCGTCATACGCCATTCTTTAATGGTTATCGTCCACAGTTCTATTTTAGAACGACAGATGTAACAGGTGCAGTTGATTTGCCCGAAGGTGTTGAAATGGTAATGCCTGGTGATAACATCTCTGTAAAAGTTAAATTGATTTCACCGATTGCAATGGAAGAGGGTTTGCGTTTTGCAATTCGTGAAGGTGGTCGTACAGTCGGTGCAGGCGTCGTTGCATCAATAATTGAGTAATAAACATGACTAATCAAACTATCAGAATCCGTTTGAAATCATTTGATCACAAATTGATAGATCAGTCGGCTGGTGAGATAGTAGAAACAGCAAGGCGAACAGGAGCTCAAGTAAAGGGTCCTATCCCTTTGCCTACTAAGAAAGAACGCTTTACGATATTGATTTCACCGCATGTTAATAAAGATGCAAGAGATCAATACGAATTAAGAACATATAAAAGATTGCTGGACATCGTTGAGCCAACTGAAAAAACCGTAGATGCATTAATGAAGTTGGATCTTGCAGCTGGTGTTGATGTCCAAATAAAATTGAATTAAAAGTAGAGGAATTGGCAGATGTCAATAGGTCTTATAGGTCGTAAATGTGGTATGACCAGAGTTTTTTGTGAAGATGGTTCATCAGTACCCGTTACTGTTCTCCAGATTGACTCAAACAGAGTTACTCAGGTTAAAAGT
>NQJG01000282.1 GCA_002256465.1 Methylococcaceae bacterium NSP1-1
CGCCTCCACCCGGCAGTTTTAACGTTAGCTTGCCATTTTTTTCCACAAGGGTAACATTCATGTTGCCCCATTTATCAATTTGCAAACCGGATAAAAACATTCTGCCCATGCGGCCGCTCGCGGCAAGATCGAACAATTCCTCAATGTTTAAATGGCATTCGGCTCCGCGGTTCATTGCAAAATCGTTTGTTGTAGGCGTTAAAAACGGAGGAGTCGGATTGACGCCGTAAGTAGCTCCGGCCACTAAAACTAATCGAGGCGCATGGCTGCGTTTGGCAAGGTGCAAAGCCAACTGTACAAGCGGTGATCCAAAGCCGTGAAAAGCCAAAATACCGTCTTCAATCGATAGCGCGATTTGATAGATCATCAATTCGCCGAGCGTGCAGGTCTGTATTTTGGTTTTTTCACTCATAAAGTTTCATCCATTGTTCCAAGCCGGCATCCCACTGTTCCAAACGAGCCAGTTTTGCTTTGCCGCCGATGGCATCAATATAAGCGTCGTTATCCTTACAGTCATAGACAAAAGGATTCAGATAGTTTTCGCGAAACCCATCAGCGCTATGTTTGGCAGCCCGATAATAATGAGCGGTATGTTCGCGATCATAGGCGTAATGCGGATAACAGGATGTCGGATGCGCTCCGTAGGGGACTTCGCTGATAGAGGTCACATAAAAATACGGGATGGTCACGCCTTTTTGCGCAAGCTCTTCGTGAGGGACAATCTCTTCAACCGTCACGATGACTTTTGCAGACGCTTTGGCAAAAAGAATATCGGCAACCGGCGGGCCCTCGATATGCAGATTGCCATGCTGATCGGCATAGTGGGCGTGCAGGATAGCGATATCGGGTTTGAGCGCAGGAACCAGGACCAGTTGATCGCCGGTAAAGGGGCAGGTCATCGTTTTAAATTCAGGGTGCAAGTGCATGAAATCCGTCCCCTGCACCGAACGGATCGGCATAAACGGCAGGCCGCTAATGGCTGCTCGTAATTGCTGAACCAGCGTATAACAACAGTTATCCTCGACTTTAACCAGACCGGCTTCGCAGGCGCGCCGGTAGTTAATCGCCATGCCGAAATCCTGCTCGAAACCGACATAGGATTCTGCGCTGACAGCAACAACACCGGCGCCGCACAATAAATCAACATCGATGCCATGCGCCGAACCAACCAGTTTAAGGCCTTTAATATCCTGCCGGATCAGTTCCCGAATTGCCGCCATCGGTTCGCGCCATGACAAGCCTCCACCAATCGCTACACAGTCTCCATTTTGTACCTGCTTAACAAGATCGACTAAAGCGCATCGTTTATCGGCTTGTGTATAGATTCGTTCAAGGCTCATAGCGCTGTCATACCTCCGTCAACAGTAAAGGCCGAACCGCAGACAAAACCGGCTTCATCGGATGCCAAAAACAACACAGCGGAGGCAATCTCTTCGGGCGTGCCGAATCGTCCTATCGGGTATTTGCTTAAACGTTTTTTGCTCGCTTCATCAGATAAGTCCGTTCCAAGAATTTGCCGCCCCATGTCCGTATCGGCGATCATTCCGGGACATATACAGTTTACGCGTATGCCCTGACTTATGTAATCGACAGCCATTTGTTTGGTTAATCCGATAACAGCGGCCTTGGAAGCACAGTAGGCGGCCATATTCGGGATGCCGACTAGGCCTGCCACTGAGCCGAAGTTAATAATGGTTCCCCCCGCTTTTTTCATAGCCGGGATAGCCGACTTTGAACACAGGTAGGTACCGGTCAGGTTCACTGCAATAACTTTATCCCACGCTGCCGATTCAGTATTATCCACGCTACCGAAATCGGCAATTCCGGCATTGTTCACCAGGATATCAAGTTTTCCTGAAAAATGCTCAATGAGCAGCGCGAAGGTTTTGGCAACTTCCTCAGGATTGGTAACGTCAAGATGATAGGATTTGACATCGATGCCATCGGCACTGAGAGTTTGCAAAGCATTTGATAATGCAGCCTCGTCAATGTCGATAATCGCAAGGCATGCACCTTCCAGACCCATGCGTCTGGCTATTTCAAAGCCCATGCCAAATTTATATCGCCTGCACGTAGCCGGCAAAGTTGTATGAAATAACTGGGACTGATAAATAATTCATCCATATCAGCCAGTTCATCAATCGTCAAACCCTGCTTCATCAGATGGTTGAGGTATTGAAAACCGTCTTTTGCACCGCAACCAATATGAAAGGCTCCCAGAATTTTACGCGTATCGCCATCGATGATTAATTTTTGAAACCCTGACATGCGCGGTTTCATCATCAAATAAAGCATCATTCGATCACCTGCCGGCAAACCCACATCAAAACCATTCGGGTTTTCCGGCGGCAGTTTCATTATTTTCACGTTAGCATAGCGCTGCCGGGCTTCTTCTTCCCCTAAACCCAACCAACTGACTTCATAGTGCGTGTGCATAAAATCGGGATAGTCTATTGCTCTATATTCGCTGACTTTGCCCATGATATTTTTGGCGGCACATACACCTTCCTTTCTGGACTTAAACATTTCCATGGGCGGCCCGGTCACGTCACCGACTGCATATATACAGGGTATAGAGGTTTGCATGCGGCGATTAACTTTGATGAAACCGTTATCGTCCAAGTCCAGCTTAATTGTTTGAGCAACCAATTCCGTATTGGCACGTTCGCCCAGTGCCATGAAAACAAAATCGGTATCCACTTTTATCACGCCTTGCGCTGTCTGAATAGATACAGCTTGCACTTTACCCATTTCATCGCTCTGGATATTAATCAGCTCGGCGTTTTCTAAAAATTCCATACCTTGCTCTGCCATCATTTGTATTGCGTAACTACGGGATTCGGCATCCTTAAGCATGGGCATCACTTGATGTCTTGCTACCACAATAGTACGCCGCCCTGTGGCATTAAAAAAACAGCCATATTCAATTGCCGTTTTTCCACCTCCGACAACAACGACTGTGTTGCCAGGTTCATAATCCAGCATTTCAACAAAGCTCTGGTAATTGAATACCCCTTTTAACTGTGCACCTGGCAGATTCGATATTGCAGGTCTGGCACCAAGCGCCAGCACCAGATTTTTTGAGTGGAACTTAAGATCACCGACCTGGACACTGTGAGCATTGATAATCCTGGCCTCCGCATTCAATACAAATTCAAGACCGAGCATTTCTTTGCTTTGATAGTTCATCACGGCATGAGGTCCAACCCGGCCACTGCGAAACAGTTCAACGATGGACTTGATAGATACAATTTTGTCGTTAAGGTTTTGAAACCAGAGCTTGCCTGAAAAGGTGCGCTCCAGCATGAGCTGCGCAGCGCAGTCTGAAAAAAGATGATGCGGAACACACGCTTGATGGGGACAGGAGCCACCCAGAAACGGCCATCGATCAATAATGAGAACGCGTCCGCCTAGTGCCCCGCAATAAGCTGCGCCAAAGCGGCCGGCAGCACCGCCGCCAAGATAAATGGCATCGAATTCACGAGTATCATTTGGGTTTGAATTGGTTTCCCCATACATTCATAGGTGTTGCCTTAAAATATGCGGCCGTGTAGCTTGGCTTTCCATGCTCAGGCAAGCCAGTTTTATCCCAACAAGTCGATTCTTTATGGGGATTTTGCTGGCTTGGCTATGGCAGCCAAGCCAGCCCATAGTCCTTCTGGTGCTTTTATTTCGCCAGTTCGCTACGAACAATTTTTGCACCTTCAACCAAAGCATGCAGCTTATCCTGACAGATATATCGCTGCAGCAATATCAATCCGCAATCTGTGGTAACGCCGAGCTGTTCCGCCGGAACGACTGTCAGCAATTGACGAATCTTCGCTGCTACTTGCTCTGCGGTTTCGGTAACAGTGCTTTTGACATCGATAACGCCTGCCCAGAACATCATATTTTTGGGAATCGGATGAGATTTTAGAAGCTCCAGCCCGGAGTCTTCAAAAGCCAGGCGGCCTATGCCTTCAATGTTGAAGACATCTATTTTGGCTTCATAGGATTTGGGTATAACGGAGGAAGTCGGATTGGGTTTTTTAGCATCACCGGCACGTTTGGTTAAATCGAAAATCTCACCGGCAGCGGCCGTGTCATCCGGATAATAAGCAGGAGTACCGCCCCAGTTTCCCCAACAGATATGACAGACAATCTTGGCATGTTTAACCCCTTGAACGGCTCGGTTAAAGGCTTCGATGGCCCAGTCTTCATAAAAATAAGGCCAGGTAAATTCATCCAGCTGAATGTAGTCGACGCCTAACGCATCAACCGCCAGAATATCTTCGTTGATGGCAGCGGCAATCGCCATGGCTCGATCGCGGCTATTGGAATAATACAAATCATTGGTGCATTGCGCCAATACCTGAACCCCGGTGTACTGAACTTTCACCGGCTTGTTTGTCGCCCGCCTGAGTGCGCGGGCTTGCTCGACCATCATTTGTCCCCGTCGCTTGATTTCCTGAGTTGCCGTGGCGGAATGTAAACGGCTATAGATAGGAAAACCGAGGTGCCCACCCGATAAATCATAACCCAGCCTGTTGTAGTAGTAATAAAGCGCTGCATCGGCATAATTATCGGCATGCAGTCGTCCATCAGCGATAATATCCAGACCCGCATTGTGTTGATCTGTAACGATAGCCGCTGTTGCATCCTCCAATGCTTCCCTGAACATCGCGTCAGGCGGCTGTTGGTCACCCTTAAAATATCTTGCAAAATCTGCATCCCACCACCTCGGATTGGGATAATTGCCTACCATACTGGTTGGAATCAAAACGTTGTTCATTTTTAATACCCCTTATAGTTATAGCTTGAAAGCTTTGTCGACACCTGAAATGACTATGGGGATAAGGTAAAAACTGTTACATAGCCCTTCCAGGTATTGGGGCTCTGGCCAACACAAAAAAACCTGACTATTGAGCCTGAATTAACACTATCACGGTTATTAATCAATGTAAATTTTTAATAAAAAGCATAATTTATGCAGAATTTTATTATTTGCTAATGCCGCCGCAACAGGGACAGCCTGCTTCGTGAGAATTTTCCAGGGGATGTTCGCTGCTGTATTGAAAGATCGGTTTCGCTTGTCGGCTTCCGCATTGGGAACAAACCCATTCTTTGGGTTCTTGTGTATTTGCCATAACCAGGCCTTTGAATTGATGTTCGCAGTCAGGACATTTGATGATATAGACAGGCATCAGTTAACCTTATTCTTTACCGAATGTCTGCCAATGA
>NQJG01000061.1 GCA_002256465.1 Methylococcaceae bacterium NSP1-1
CTGAGTCAGTATGTGATGTTCTTTAAATAAAGGTATGGTAATCATTTGACAGAACAATCCTTTATTGGCGGCTTCCAGCATTGCCCAGGCCGCTTTTAGTGTCAGACTTTTAGGTGATTGAAATTCAATTGCGATCATCATGCCTTTGCCGCGTGCTTCTTTAAGGAATTCATATTTTCCAGATAATGCGTTTAAACTGTTAATAATATCGGTGCCTGTTTTTAAGCTGTTTTCCACCAGTTTTTCTTCTTCCATAACGTGCAAAGTGGCAAGACCAGCAGCCATCGCTAAATTGTTTTTGGCAAAAGTTGATCCGTGAACAACGGCTCTATCCATACGATTAAAAACGCTATCCATTATTTTATGTGTCATAGCCACTGCGCCGACTGGAACAAAACCGCCGGATAAGGCTTTAGCCATACAAATCATATCCGGTTTAACGTTCCAGTGATCTATTGCCCAGAATTTTCCGGTACGTCCCAAGCCTGTTTGAACTTCATCAGCAACAAACAAAGTGCCATATTTTTTACATAAGCGTTCAACTTCAGGTAAATAATTATCATCGGGTACGTTAACGCCTTTACCCTGAACAGGTTCGACGATAAATGCTGCGACATCTTTATTACTTAAAGCCTTTTCGAGCGCCTCAAGATCATTAAAAGGTATGGGGCTACAACCCGGCACTAACGGACCAAAACCTTCACGGAATATTTCTTCACCGTTCAGGGATAACGCACCCATTGTCAGCCCATGATAACCATGCTCACAAAAAACTATTTTTTCACGTTTAGTGGTATAACGGGCAAATTTGATCGCGGCTTCTACCGATTCGGTTCCGGAATTGCAGAAGAACATCTTATCGAGATTATCCGGAGTTGTTTCCAGAAGTTCTTTTGCCAGCAAGCCGCTGAGTATAGAAACGTCCAATTGCACAAGATTCGGCAATTCCAGTGTTAAAGTCTCTTTTAATGCGTTGATCACGGTAGGATGGTTGCGACCGATTGCAAATACGCCGAAACCGCTTAACAAATCCAGATATTCAGTACCTGCCTGGTCATAAAGATATTGTCCAACAGCTCTTTGATAATGACGGTCGTAGCCTATGGTCTTTAACATTCTGACCATTTGGTTATTAAGATGGCGTTCGTGCAGATCAAATTTGTCAGTACTATGTTGCTCAAAAAGCTCGGCAATGCTGAATGTCATGTATATGTATACCTCTTATTTGTATTCTATTTACTGCTAAAAATATCGAAAAAATGAATTTTGCTTTAATTATGAACGCTTACGGCTCTATAAAATTCGCTTGATTGAAGTCAATCACTTTATCAAGATGTCCGGCAATGGATTTTAGTGTTTTCTTTGCGGCATTAAAGTGCAGCCCCAACTTTATCAATCCGGGCAACTCAGCAGGGTGTAGAAAAAGAAATAATAATAGTTTTCTTAACACCATTTCACCCTGGTCATTAAGCGAATAGTTAATGGCCCGGGGTAAGTTCATATTGACCGGATCAGCAATGACCCGGATGGTCAAAAAAGGTAAAGTGTGTTGTTTGGCAACCCTAGCAACAGCGACGCTTTCCATATCCAGTGCAATTGCACCCGTGATGGCATGCAACTGTTTTTTTTCCTTGCTGGAGGAAACAATGCTTGTGCTCTCAGCTAAACGGCCGCTCTGAATCACGACAAACTTTGCCAGACTATTTTTGGCATAGGCAAGCCAATCGGCACTAGTAGCCATCACAACATTCCCGGCATCAATCAGTTCATCGGCCAGTATCAGGTCACCCGGTTTTAATGATTCACTGAGCGCTGCGGCACAACCCCAGCTAATTAGCCGGTTTGCACCTTTAGCGACGAGTAATTCAGATGCTGACTTTGCATTTACATGGCCGGCACCTGAATAAACTACTAACAACTTATCAGTAATGTAAAAACAACGCCCTTTATCAATTTTTTTTGACGTCAGGGTAGTCAATTCTTCAGGTAAAGCAACAACAATACCTGTGATCACTTTTTGCTAAGTTCGTTGCGGTATCGAGCCAATGCCCAAAGCGGAAAAAACTTGTCATAACCATGATATTTGAGATAAAAAACCTTGGGAAACCCGGGCGCAGTAAAACATTTATCATTCCAAACGCCATCGGCATGCTGGTTATGCAAGATAAAATCAATTCCTGCTTTTACTTCCGGGCTATGTGCTTCGCCTGCCGCTATCAATCCTAAAACAGCCCATGCCGTTTGAAAGGCAGTACTAAAACGATATCTTCCGCTATAACTTTTATTATGATAGCTGTAGTTATCTTCACCCCAGCCGCCATCTTCACGCTGTACACTTTTCAACCATTTTGCTGCTTTGGTATACATCGGATCATTTTTTGGCAGGTTGGTTTGCTCCAGTCCGAGTAAAACAGACCATGTACCGTAAATGTAGTTGGTTCCCCATCGACCAAACCACGATCCGTTATCTTCCTGTTCTTTGCGTATATATTCGATAGTGCGCTCCAAAGCTGGTAGATATTCAGCATGATTCTGAGCGACTCTGGCCATTAACATAGCACAACGGGCACTGACATCTGATGTAGGCGGATCCAACAAAGCCCCGTGATCAGCAAAGGGAATTTCATCCAGGTAGTAATAGGTGTTATCAACATCAAACGCCCCGTAGCCACCATTTTTGGATTGCATACCCACTATCCAGCGAGTTGCTCGGTGTATGGATTCATCCAGATTGGGCAAACCGGATTCTGCCATCGCAAAACCAACAACAGCGGTATCATCAACATCAGGATAATAGGGGTTTTCAAACTGAAATGCCCAGCCGCCACCTGCCAAATCGGGTTTGGAAATACGCCAATCGCCCGGTTCATCAAGTAATTGCTTACCTTTAAGCCAGTCGTATGCGCGCGTCAGAGCAGGGTTAGACATGCGGGTAGCCGCGTCACTACCTTTATCAGTTTCCTGTAAAGCTAACGCTGTAAGTGCCGTATCCCAAACTGGCGATAAACAGGGTTGGCAATAGGCATCATGTTCGTTGATGACCAATAACTTATCAATTGCCTTGCGTGCTGTAACTATTAACTCATGATCTTTAGGCATGCCCAACAGCAATAAGGCTTGATAAGCTCCCATCATGGCCGGGGCAATACCGCCCAGACCATCTTCACCGTTGAGCCGCTCAATAATCCAGTCTTTTGCTTTTTCGATCGCACGGTTATGAGATTTTTTTGGGATTAATGGACGCGTAGCGCGGCCTAAAAAATCCAATCCCAGAAAAACTTTATTTAAGAAGGTTCTTTCAGGGAAATAGTGTTTTTCTTCATCAGGGTGTGTAACAAAAAGTTCCAGTATGCCAACTTTATTTGGGTTTTTAGCGGTTGCTTTTAGCGTGCAAAGAATGAACAACGGCACCATAACAGTCCTGGACCAGTAGGCGACTTTATCTAAATGGAAAGGAAACCAGCTGGGAAACAGCATAATTTCCACAGGGATGTAAGGAACCCCCCGCCAAGGCAGCTGCTCAAATGTTGCTAGCGCAATGCGCGTAAAAACGTTGGCTTTCGCTGCGCCACCCTTGCTAAGAATAAAATTTCTCAAGCGGCTCATGTGCTTTGCATCTGGGGAATCGCCCGCTAATTTTAATGCATAATATACCTTGACACTGCAACTGATGTCGCCTGGACCACCGGTAAAAAGCGGATAACTGCCGTCTTCAGATTGACGAGATCTTAGGTAGTTGGCCATTTTGGTTTGTAATTGCCCATCAATCTCACCGAGATAGTGCATCATCAAAATGTATTCCGCTGGAATCGTGCAGTCTGCCTCCAGCTCAAACACCCAATAACCGTCTTTATCCTGCAAACTTAATAATTTATCCTGCGCTCTGCTAATGGCTTTATTGAGGTTGTAAGCCTTGGAATAAATAGCTGTTGAGGAACTGGAAAGATTCCCAATATGTGTTTCTGTATTTGCGTCTTTAAACATAAGTACGTCCTTAAAGGTCTAAATTAGCTTTTGAAGAAGGTAATGAATATGTCCAGCCGGGGGTTTTCAGTTCTCGACTGGTTAAATTAAAAAGTAAGGTGAGCAAAAAGTTGCTTCGACCTGCTAACCTGGTCGCAAGAATTGTTGCTTTGACACTCTTTCGGGTGATCTTGACCTGATCGGAATGTTTGAAATCCAGATTTTGTTTGATTTTTTTTAAGGTCAAAACAGCCATACCTAATGCCCACAAACAGAAATTGCGGATGCCCGATTCATGAGACGGTATTTTTAAAGTGTATATCAATGCATTGTGCAAATGGCTATGAGCAATACTGATTAGGTGCTCCAAGCCCATTCTGAAGTTTTCATCATTCGTTTCAGAGCTTAATTTTTTAAGATCAAAACCTGTTTCAGTAAAAATATCTTGTGGTAACCAGCAAACCCCACGTTGTGCATCATCCCAAATATCTTTCAATATATTGGTCATTTGTAACCCTTGTCCAAAAGATACGGATAGAGTTAACAATTCTTCCCTATGCACTGCTATTTCAGAAGAGTAATGGCAAAAAAGCTTGGCCAGCATTTCGCCCACACAACCTGCGACGTAGTAACAATACCTGTCCAGGTCAGCAAGCGTCGCTAGGCCATCATGCAGATTCTGGGCCTGAAATATCGGCATACCTTCGGCCATAGTTTCTACGCAGCAAGCCAGCGCATCGATTTGATCTTCATCAAAGCCATGAGTAATTTGTATAACTCGTGGTAAGACATGAATTAATGTGTGTTCAGCCGGAATAGTTTGTTCAGAAAGTAATGGCGCTAGTTCTACGGCAAATGGTTCAGCATTGACACCTGTTTTCACAACATCAATAAACTCAGAACAAAAATATTTTTTTTGCGCAGCCGATAAAGAAACTTCATCTTCAATAGTGTCAACTATACGGCATAAAAGATAGGCGTTAGCGACTGCGCCGTAGAGCTTTTCCGGTAACTGGGGAATAGTTAGAGCAAACGTTCTGGATACACCTTCAAGCAATAGCGTCTGAAAGTCATCATCAGATAATAAGCTTAGTGATTTGGGGTTATCCAGAGATATTCGGGTTTCGCTCATGATATATTTGATGTCGGCCCAAGTGGGTTTAGTGAATTCGTTGATGGCAATAATAGCCTGTTTGTTGGTATTTTGCAAAGCAATGTTGTTTTAATGTCAACATCCCTGTTTAGTTGGGCTGTATAGCAATTTATTAAGAATAAAAACAGCGATTTAAGGACTTATGTTGTATTTGTACAAATTGCTAAAAAGTCGCACTCTGTATGTCTGCAATATAGATAATTTACCGTAAAAACTGGAGTCGTCAGTTAAAAGATAGTATTCTAGTCAACAATAGATAACCGATTGTATTATATAGAAGGCCTGTTTGAATAACTGATCTCTAATACTAAAAAGTCTTGGAAGACCATATTTAACCGAACAGCGCCCGGCTGTTGTTTTATTGCTACATGCTTATTATTCCGCATATCAATGTGTTTTTAGTGTGGTCAATTTGACTGACCATTAACAATTTTAAAATTTTTGGAGGGTTTGCTCATGGGTGTTCCTTTACGTCAGCAGTTAAAAGTTGGCAGTTA
>NQJG01000283.1 GCA_002256465.1 Methylococcaceae bacterium NSP1-1
CTCAACTTAATGAAAGGGGTTACGAAGGTCAGTAATGACATTTATGACCTCCATATGCTGATTCTATGGATTTGTGTAGCCATAGGCATTGGTGTGTTTGGTACTATGTTCTATTCGATTTACCATCACCGTAAATCAAAAGGACATAAAGCGGCACAATTTCATGAAAATACTACCGTTGAAATTATCTGGACTATTATTCCAACCTTGATTTTGATTGGCATGGCTATTCCAGCAACAAAAACCATGTTGGAATTGGATGATGTTCAGAAATCAGACATGACCATTCAGATTACCGGCAGGCAGTGGTATTGGGATTATAAATATCTGGATAATGACATTCACTTCGAAAGTCATTTGGATGAGGCGAGCGAGAAAGCGCACAGGACTGTGGGGGCTGATCTGCGTTCTGTTCCTCATTACCTGTTAAATGTTGATAAACCTCTAGTGATTCCTGTTAAGAAAAAAGTTCGTTTCGTATTGACTTCAGTTGACGTAATTCATTCGTGGTGGGTACCTGATTTAGGCTGGAAAAAAGATGCAAACCCCGGGTTTATTAATGAAGCATGGACTTCTGTCGACAAACCAGGTACTTATCGCGGTCAATGCACCGAGTTGTGTGGTAGAGATCATGGTTTTATGCCTATCGTTGTCATTGCTATGGAGCAACCCGACTATGATGCGTGGGTAAAGAAGACCTTGGAGCAACAGAAACAAAAACCGGATTTGAGTGACCAAAGTCGTGAGCAATTAATCGCACATGGTGAATCGGTCTATTTAAAAAATTGCGTAGGATGTCATCAAATTGATGGTGCAGGGGTTCCTGGTTTGATTCCTGCTTTAACAGGCAGTCCCATAGCGACAGGAAAATGGGAGTCGTTAGATGGCTTCTTGCGTGCAGGTACTTCAAAAATGCCAAAATTTGACAAATTGAATGGTAAAGAATTTGCAGAGCTGATGACTTATGTGCGTAACAGTTTGGGTAATAATGTAGGTGACGTATTACAACCGAAGCAAACTGCGCTTCCCGATGATGACGATGAATAAGTCTCTGATTTTCTTATCGACACTGTCTTTTTTAACTATTCTCGAGGTATAAAGTATGTCTGCTGTCGTATCCGAACATGATGATCATCATGCCGATGATCATCACGATCACGGCCCTGCCAAAGGGCTGTTAAGATGGATTATTACCACCAATCATAAAGACATTGGTACATTGTATTTAGTGTTTGCGCTGGCCATGTTTTTTGTTGGCGGCACCATGGCAATGGTGATTCGTGCTGAACTGTTTGAACCAGGCTTGCAGTTTGTAGATCCTGCGTTCTTTAACTCCATGACCACCATGCATGCATTGGTGATGGTGTTTGGCGCGGTTATGCCTGCTTTCGTTGGTTTGGCTAACTGGCAAATTCCACTGATGATTGGCGCAGCCGATATGGCGTTGCCGCGCATGAATAACATGAGCTTTTGGATGCTGGTGGCTGGCGTATTATTACTAGCCAGTACTTTGTTTATGGAAGGCGGTGCGCCCAATAGTGGCTGGACTTTATATCCACCGTTGGTATTGCAACCGATTACCGTCGGTAAAGCGATGCCGTTTGCCGTGTTCTCAGTGCATTTGTTGGGTATTTCCTCCATCATGGGCGCAATTAACATTATCGCCACTATTTTCAATATGCGTGCGCCTTCCATGAAAATGATGGACATGCCGTTGTTTGTCTGGACCTGGTTGATTACTGCGTTTCTGTTAATTGCTGTTATGCCTGTATTTGCAGGTGCAGTCACCATGCTATTAACCGATAAATTTTTCCATACCAGCTTTTTTAATGCAGCAGGAGGTGGAGATCCTGTACTTTATGAACATATTTTCTGGTTCTTCGGACATCCGGAAGTGTATATCATGATTTTGCCCACTTTCGGCGTTGCTTCTACTATTATCCCTATCTTTGCGCGGAAGCCGTTATTTGGTTACGCCTCGATGGTTTGGGCGACTGCCTCGATTGCCTTCCTTTCATTCATCGTTTGGGCGCACCACATGTGACAGCGACCATGTGGAAAGGTTCGATGACTTTTGAAACCCCCATGCTGTTTTCAATCGCCTTCGTGGTGCTATTTACGATGGGTGGTTTTACTGGCTTAATGATGTCTATTGCGCCATCTGATTTCCAGTATCATGATACTTATTTTATAGTTGCTCACTTCCATTACACCTTGGTACCGGCATCTATTTTTATTCTGATGGCGGCGGGTTATTTTTGGTTGCCTAAATGGACAGGACACATGTACAACGAAAAAATCGGTCAACTGCATTTCTGGTTGTCTGCTATTTCCGTGAATATCTTGTTTTTCCCTCAGCATTTCCTGGGTTTAGCAGGTATGCCGCGTCGTATACCAGATTATGCCGTGCAGTTTGCTGACTGGAATATGATTTCAAGTATTGGTGGTTTTATATTTGGAGCCAGCCAATTGCTATTCTTGTATATTGTTATTGATACCATTAAAGGCGGCACTGGCGAAAAAGTAACGGATGAAGTATGGGAAGATGCCGGCAGTCACAGCCTGGAATGGACTCTGCCATCACCTGTTCCTTATCACACATGGACGACACCGCCTACGATTGTACCTACTGAACACGTTTTGGATTCACATTAAGGTACAGAAAGATGCATTGCCTGACTCAAGTGCAGGTAATGCATCGAATAATATATGACAACAAAAAATAAAAATATTTTAACGGCAGTGGTTTTGGTGGCTATCACCGTGATTGTTTATTTATTCGCGGTAGCGAAAGCAATTTCCCAATGAGTGAAGGCCTTAGAAAGAAAAATGCTAAGTTAGTACGAACCTTGGTATTGGTTGCTGCGGCTATGTTTGGCTTTGGTTACGCGCTGGTTCCCATTTATGATGTTTTGTGTGAATGGAAATGGATAGAGCGGGATAGACCCGATGATATTAAAAAAGTCCCGGAGGTTGCTTATAAAGTTGATATGAGCAGGGAAATTACCATAGAATTCATGACCACACTGAATGAATCGACTCCTATGGAATTTCGTGCCGAAAAAAAACAGTTAAAAGTACATCCGGGTGAATATCACACGGTGAATTTTTATGCTGAAAATAAGGCGGATAAGGTCCTTCTCGCTAGAGCAATTGCCAGTTTCTCGCCTGCTATAACCAGTAGCTATTTTGAAAAAATCCAGTGTTTTTGTTTCTCGGAACAAACATTCAAACCGAAAGAAGCTAAAACCATGCCGATGCGTTTTGTGATTAATCCGGAGTTACCAGAACAATACAAAACCATTACATTGTCATACACATTTTTTGATAATACTGAAAAATCAGTAAACAAATAAAAGGG
>NQJG01000284.1 GCA_002256465.1 Methylococcaceae bacterium NSP1-1
GTCGCGAGGTACTTCGTGGCCTTTGGCCTGCATTTCAGCAACGATAGATTCAACGCCGGCACCTTCGGAAACGAAGATGTTTACGCAGTCTACTTTGTCCATGACTGCACGAAGACGTTTGGCTTCGGCAGCAATATCGATAGTCATTTCCGGAATGAATATGCCGTGAACTTCAAATGCATTGCGATCAAGGCCCAACTCAGGCAACCATTCAGCACGGTCAAGCAGCTTACGATATTCCTGAGCAGTTGCTGCGGTAAGCCAGCCGCAACTGCGTCCCATCACTTCATGGACAATCAGCATACGGGGGTTGGCGTTATTTTCGGCAACAACATTCCAAAAGTAACGAGCGCCCTGCTCTGCCGCTGTCCAGGCGCCCAATGATTGCTTGATTGGAAAGACATCGTTATCAACTGTTTTGGGCAAACCGATAACCGTGAGGCCGTAATTGTTACTTGCGAGGAACGCGGCGAGATCAGCGGCAGCTGTATTGGTATCGTCGCCGCCTATGGTATGGAGAATATCAACGCCATCTTTAACCAATTGATCGGCAGCTACTTTTTGCGGGTCTTGACCTTCCTGTACCAGGCCACGTTTTACGCAGTCTTTAACGTTGGTCAGTTTAACGCGGCTATTACCAATCAACGAACCACCAAAACGGTGCAAAAGACCTGCTTTTTCACGTATTGCCGGCGTGATGGTATAAAAATCACCAAGCAGGAGACCTTTATAACCGCTACGATAACAGATGATTTCAATAGTTGGATCGATTTCAGTATAACGCTCGATAAGGCTGCCGATAGCTGAGTTTAGGCAGGGAGCCAAACCGCCCGCGGTGAGAATTGCGACTTTTTTGGGTTTGTTCATAAGAATTATAAAGTATGAGGTTAGACAAAAGTTATATAAGGAGAGCGAGGTTGCACCCTTTGATATCGTTCCGCTCCAAAGCCCAAACAACACAGAATCATTTCAGGGCTTGCGCTGTTGTGGCGAAACAAAGAGAATTCCAGTGTAAAAACTTTGGATTTAGGGCTCCGATGGCTGAAAATTTTACCATATTACAAAAGAATATCTTTTGTTTTGTTTTTAATGCACTTATACCAATATTGAATTGGTTTAGGTACTTGTATTGGTAGTGCGAGAAGGGTAAAAGATAGAGACAGAACAGCCAGTTGTAACACGTTGCTGGGGCCGATGCCTTATCGGTTTTTTTGGCCTACAACTTTAAACTAACGTGCTTTTTTTGCGGGTGTAACAATGACTTTCTTGAGTTTCTGACAAGTGTCCTTGGCGTCTCCGCAGCCGATGAATTCGTGCGTATCCTTATCAAAGCAAATCCGCACCTCATCAAGTGTATTATTGCTCTTCTTCGGTCCGTTCTCTGCGCAGGATAGATAAATCTCATCCGCATCTAGCCCAGGGTTATTTTCCATAAACAGAGCCTCGATCTTGTCAGCTTTGGGTGCTCCCGAAAGACGAGGAAACTTCAGCTTGCCGAAAAGATTCCCGGTCAAATCGAAATAGACACTCCGGGCGAGCCCGCTGCAAGTGCCATGCTTATCCCACTCATGCTGGATCAGGAAATCAGAAGGCATGTAGATATAGATTTTCTCCTTGTCGATTGCATCTGCGGGTCCTCCATCTTTGCAGCTTTGCGGGTTGCCGGTTCCACATTCCGGCCATAAGCCGTGGACGATGAACTCTCGTTGTTGTTTACATTGTGGCTCTTTGTTGCCGGGATGCGAACGACAGAATTCTGGCGACCACGACAAACTCAACGTATAGTATTTAAATTGGCCGGCAGTGCTTATATCACAGGCTTTCTCGTTTTGAGCAGTCCAGTCAGCGACCGCGAGTGCGGAGGTCATAACCACTGCTGCAAATAAAATTATTCGAATCGTCTTCATTTCACTCTCCTTCAAAGTTGTTGAGCTCTAACTGGCATACGACCGTAAATTAACTTCTCATTTTGTAACCCTTGATAGTATAGCCGCTTTACCTAATACCCAATTCAGTCATTACTTCGTGCTGGGGATGGT
>NQJG01000062.1 GCA_002256465.1 Methylococcaceae bacterium NSP1-1
GTAGAAAAAACAGAACTTTTCAAGCGCTCAATTGGTGAAGTGACCGATATAGTCGAAAAAGAAATGTACACCTTTGATGATCGCAACGGAGATTCCTTAACCTTGCGTCCGGAAGGTACGGCAGGCTGTCTTAGGGCTTGTCTGGAACATGGCCTGTTACATAATCAGGTGCACAGGTTATGGTATTACGGCCCCATGTATCGCCATGAACGCCCACAAAAGGGACGTTATCGACAGTTTTTTCAATTGGGTGTTGAAACTTATGGCATGTCCGGGCCTGATATCGACGCTGAATTGATTTTGATAATGGATCGCTTATGGAAAAAGCTGGGTATTCGCGATAAAGTTCGCCTGCAGTTGAATTCCTTGGGCACAATTGCTGAACGACTGGTTTACCGGGAAACTTTAGTCAGCTATTTTCAGGAACACCTTGATGAGTTGGATGAAGACAGTTTGCGTCGGCTGGAGACTAATCCCTTGCGGATTCTGGACACCAAAAACCCGGGCATGCAGCAAGTTGTCGCCAATGCGCCAGAATTAATGGCCTATCTGGGTGATGAAAGCTTAAAACATTTTAATGTATTAACTGCAACATTAAATGATCTGGGTATCAGTTACGAAATTAACTCCAGATTAGTGCGTGGACTGGATTATTACAGCAAGACTGTTTTTGAATGGGTAACTGATGAACTGGGTTCACAGGGCACTGTATGCGCGGGCGGACGTTACGATAGCCTGATAGAGCAGTTGGGTGGCAAACCCAATTTTGCCGTGGGTTTTGCAATGGGCATTGAGCGCTTATTGGCTTTGATAGAAACGTTGGGTAATGTGCCGGTTACAAGATCCGTTGACGTTTATATGATCCGTGTCGGTGAAACAGCTGAACGGGAAGGCTTGCGTTTGGCTGAAACTATCAGAAATGAAGCTCCCGGATTGAAGTTGCAAGTAAATTGTGGCGGTGGCAGTTTTAAAAGTCAGTTTAAAAAAGCCGACAAATCAGGCGCTGAATATGCCATTATTTTAGGCGATGATGAAGTCAGTCGTGGAGAGGTCAGCCTTAAATCATTGCGTAGTGAGCAGGAACAACAAACGCTATCTCAGCAGCAAACCATTGCCTTTTTGCAAGGGCTTAGTAGGTCGGATTAGACAACTCGCAATAAATAAAATACCTGGTTATTAAATACAATGGAACGCAGAAGACGCAGATGAGTATGATAAACACAGATAAATCATGAAAAATCTTAGGTTAATCATAATAATCAGCGTCATCAGCGTTCTATTCTTGGCTGCTGAGTAGTTATAGATGCCTTCGTTGATTAAGCTACATAGACCTGTCTGCCAATCAAGGTCTGCTTTTAGCTCATACGTTTGTTATGTCGCTTAATCAGATCAGGCCTCTATACTTATTTTTAAAATACAAACAAGAGAAAGCAAGTGGAAATTTACGAAACAGAAGAAGAACGACTCGAAGCATTAAAAAGATGGTGGAAAGAAAACGGTCAATCGACCATTATGGGGTTAGCCCTTGGTATTGCCCTTGTTTTGGGCTGGAACTACTGGCTAGGTCATAAGAAGGCTCAGGTCGAGCAGGCTTCGGCGTTATACAGCCAATTAATCCAGGCGATTGGGGCGGACAAAAAGGACAGCGCAGAAAAACTGGCTGAGCGTATACAGGAACAATATCCCAAGACCGAATATGCTGCCTTCAGTGGTCTTTTACTGGCAAAATTAAAAGCCCAGCAAGGTGATCTGGCTAAAGCACAGGAAATTCTGAAAGGGATAGCCGCTGGATCCAATAAAGAATTGAGCAATATTGCCAAGATCAGGCAAGTTCGCTTAATGCTGGCTAAAGGTGAATATGAACAGGGATTACAGTTGATTAACGATATCGATCCGGCAACATCATCCAGTTTTTCAGGTAATTATGATGAATTAGTGGGCGATTTGTATGTTGCCCTGGATCGTTTGGACCTGGCGCGAAGTTCATATCAAAAAGCATTGGAAAATGGCTACAGGTCACCGTTATTGCAAATTAAAATTGATGATTTGACTGCACCTGAAAAAGTAGAAATTCAAAAATAATGCGCCTGATTACGCTTTTATTGCTTTGTTTAGCTTTGGCAGGTTGCGCTGCATATGACGCTGTTAGCGAAGGCGTGTCCGGTATTTCCGATTACTTTCTTGGTGGCGAGGATAATTCTGATCCCCCGGCTTTATTGGTTGAGTATACCCCTGAAATAAAAATCGAAGAGCTTTGGCAGGAAACCGTCGGTGATGGAGCTGACGAGCAATCTTTAAAACTGGTTCCAGCAATCGGCTTTGGCAAAATACTGGCTGCAGATAGGGGGGGGTTGGTTGAGGCCAGGGATTTGAGCACGGGGCGCCTGATTTGGGAGGCTGAGACAGAGGTTCATTTTTCCGCCGGCCCTGGTCTGGGAGCTGGAACCGTCATTTTGGGTTCCAGGGACGCTGAAGTCGTGGCCTTGAATAGTGAAAACGGTGAGGTGCTTTGGAAGTCCCAGGTATCCAGCGAAGTGCTTTCCGTACCGGTTATTGCCCATGGCACCGTAATTGTTCGCACTACTGATGGCGCTGTTATTGCTCTTAATGAAAAGACGGGTGCCAAGCTGTGGAGCTATGAGCATAATGCGCCGGCTTTAAGTGTGCGAGGGATCGGCGCTCCTCTAATTATTGAGGATAATGTGATCGAGGGCTACGATAACGGCAAGTTAATGGCATTGCGTTTAGCGGATGGCAAATATGTTTGGGAAACCAGTATCGCCATTCCAAAAGGACGTTCTGAAGTTGAAAGGCTGGTGGATCTTGATGTTGACCCGATAGAAGTGGCAGGCGTGATTTATATTGCCAGTTATCACGGTGGAGCTGCAGCTGTTTCTGAACTGGATGGTGATGTGTTGTGGCGTAACGAAGCTATTTCTTCCTATACCGGCTTGAGCAATGATTTTCGGTACCTGTATTTATCGGATTCTACCGATGATGTTTGGCAATTGGATCAGCGCAGTGGAGCGTCGTTGTGGAAACAAACGGAATTGCATCAAAGAAAACTGACAGCTCCGGCTGTCTATGGAAGTTATGTTGTGGTAGGCGACTTTGAGGGTTATGTACATTGGTTGTCTACAACTGATGGCAGACAGCTTGGTCGTATTAAGGTTGCGGATAGTGCAATCGATGCCAAGCCTATCGTGGTAGATAATACCGTTTATGTTTATGCAAAAGACGGCACGCTTGCCGCTTTACAAGCCCGGTTACCTTAACACTATGTTACCTGTAATAGCCCTGGTAGGGCGGCCTAATGTTGGCAAGTCCACATTATTTAATTATTTAACCAAGAGCCGTGAAGCCCTGGTCGCGGATTTCCCCGGTTTAACCAGAGACCGGCAATATGGCCGTGTGAAACACGGCGATCGTGCTTGCCTGGTTGTCGATACCGGCGGTATTGCCGATGATGCCGAAGGCATAGAAAGCTTTGCCAGAAAACAGGTACAAATTGCTTTGGAAGAAGCTGACGTCGTGTTATTTATGGTTGACGCACGCGAAGGACTCAGCGCTTCAGATAAAGTCATAGCCGATACCTTGAGGAAGCTGGATAAACCGGTCGTATTGGTAACAAACAAGGTTGATGGTATTGATGCCACCCTAGCGGCTTCAGATTTCTATTCACTGGCTTTGGGTGAGCCTGTGCAAATCGCAGCCTCACACGGCAGAGGGATACCGGAATTACTGGAAAGAGTAAACCGGCTATTGCCACCTGAAAGTGAAGAAATTGTTGAGGATACCCACAAAGGTATTGGTATCGCTGTAGTTGGACGGCCTAATGTCGGTAAATCGACCCTGGTTAATCGGCTGCTCGGTGAAGAAAGGGTTATTGTGTTCGATGAACCCGGTACTACACGCGATAGCATTTATATTCCTTTTGAGCGCAATGGCAAGCAGTTTACGCTGATTGATACGGCAGGAATGCGCCGCCGCTCCCGAGTTTCAGAGACCATTGAGAAATTCAGTGTTATTAAATCGTTGCAAGCGATTGAAAAAGCAAATGTCGTTATTTATTTGATTGATGCCCGTGAAGGTATTACTGATCAGGATGCTCATTTACTGGGTCTGGTGTTGGAAGCGGGGAGGGCGTTGATTATTGGCCTCAATAAATGGGATGGTCTGAATACAGAGCAAAAAGAAACCATTAAACGGCAACTCGATGTAAAATTGTCCTTTCTTGATTTTGCTGAAAAACATCCCATTTCCGCGCTGCATGGCAGCGGTGTTGGCAAATTGTTTGATGTTGTACATAAACTGTATGATTCAGCGATGCTTGATATGTCAACACCTGTTCTGACCAGAATCCTGAAAGAAGCTACCGACGCACATCAACCACCGATTGTGAACACGCGTCGAATCAAACTAAAATACGCACATCAGGGCGGGCGAAATCCACCCATTGTCGTGATTCACGGCGTACAAACGGATGCCTTGCCGACTTCATACAAACGTTATTTAATGAATTATTTCCGTGACAAACTAAAGTTGTCAGGAACGCCGATACGCCTGGAATTTAAATCACCCGTCAATCCTTTTCACGGTCAAAAAAAGAAGCTGACCGAATGGCAAGTACAAAAGCGTCAACGCTTGATGAAGCGTGTAAAAAGTAAGAAATAAAAAAAGTACAACTCGCATGCTTAAGATTGCGAGGCTGCAGGAATACCGCCAAATTAAGCCCCTTCTTCTCGCGGCAAAGTTATCTACACAAGTGAGTGCGCCTTCTCCCTTTAGGGAGAAGGCTAGGATGAGGTGGGGATATAACCGATTGATTTTATTGTCCTCACCCCAACCCTCTCCAGCAGGAGAGGGAACCTTTCACTGTTGCAACCTGTTGTTTTTACTATCCAGAAAAGTTGTGTAACCTATAACCTTTCGTCCTTAACCTTTAATCTTTAACCAGGCGTTTTTATGGCAACTATTTCATTTCAAGGCAAACCACTTCATACATCCGGCGAATTACCTGCAGTGGGTAGCAAAGCCCCCGATTTTTCTTTGGTAAACGGTAAACTAGCGGATGTGACTCTGGCAACTTACGCAGGGAAAAAGAAAGTACTCAATATTGTACCCAGTTTGGATACGCCTACTTGCGCCACTTCAACACGCGTATTCAACGAGAAGGCATCACATTTGTATAACACTGTTGTATTGGTTATTTCTGCTGATCTGCCGTTTGCACAATGCCGGTTTTGCGAAGTAGAAGCCTTAAAACATGTGATTCCTTTATCAACTTTCCGCTCAAATTTTGCTGATGATTACGGAGTAAAGCTGGTTGATACCTTTCTTGCCGGATTAACCGCTCGAGCAGTCGTTATTATTGATGAGCATGACAACGTTGTTTATACGCAATTGGTGAGTGAACTCGCCAACGAACCGGATTACGAAAGCGCGTTGGCAGCGTTGTAGACATCAATTTGGAGCGGCAACTAAATAACCTGATCGAAAAAAGTTTTTGTGGTACGGGTATCTTTGAGCAACACATCCGCTATGGCGTCAGCCGATAAGCCATAGCAGCTTAACTTACTCATTTGTTCATATTTTATTTTTGGTCGTGTAGACGCCATCCTTGGTTATATTGTTATCCAAAAATTGGTAATAAGGACAGTCCCGTCTTGGGCAAAATAATTTTGCCTCGATATTAATTTTGGTTGGTGCCTGGTTCATGCCATAAGTGCTGCAAAGTTTGGCGCTGCACTATGTCAAAAATCGATAAATATTACCACCTTCATTGATTTGTAGGGATTATCCAAAATCATTTTATTCATCTGGATGAACTGGACTTTGGAGGATTCAACTGAGTTTTTAGTTTTATTTCAATAGTTCAAGATGGTCATTTTTCAGCTTGTAACATAACTTTCATTTACGTCTGTTAGCATTCCAATAATGTAAGCCTTTCTTGAGTAGTCTTTTTCCTGGGTGGTGAATGTTGTTCCTTGATCCTCACCGCTTTTCGGGATGAATTACCCATGATCATGGCCATGCAAAAAACAATTCAATGCCTTGGCGAACCGCGATAACTCAAGAAATAATGTTTAAGCGGGTATCGACAAAGCCTCTTATGCTTGTAATACACTATTAAAAGTTTGCTTATGGATAATACCTATCGAACCATCTGGATTTCCGATTTACATTTAGGTTCCACTCAATGCCAGGCTGATGTTTTACTCGATTTTCTAAAGCACAACGAGAGTGAAAAGCTTTATCTGGTGGGCGACATTATCGATTTTTGGGCGCTTTCCAAGAAAATGTATTGGCCCAGAGATCATAATACGGTGATTCAAAAAATCCTGCGCAAGGCCAGACATGGTACTCAGGTCATTTATGTACCCGGTAACCATGACGAAAACGTCAGGGAGTACGACAATTATGTTTTTGGTGACATCATCGTCAAAAATTCAGATGTGCATACCTCATCAGTCGGCAAACAATTTCTGGTTGTTCATGGCGACGAATACGACACCATTGCCAAATGCCACAAGTGGATTGCCAAGCTAGGCAGTGAGGGCTA
>NQJG01000063.1 GCA_002256465.1 Methylococcaceae bacterium NSP1-1
GATTTGTTTATCATAAAGGCCAAGCTCTTTGCTTTCTTCATAACCCAAAGGCGGATCAGGATAGATGATTTGCCGGGCAGCGGTATTTTTTAAATCGCGTTCTTCGGGAGGTCTGGACAAAAGGGCTGCGTCTTTGGGTAGCCAGGCCAGGTGTTGTAAATGGGTAAAATGTTTTTCAATGTATTTAAATCGCAGCACTTCCAGCAACGCAAAATCGATAATGGCTTCCAGCTTTTTTGAAGTTTCCGGCCCGGTTAAGGGTTGTTCCAAATCAAACCGGATCACCGGCACATTGCTTAAATACGAAAAACTACGCTCTTCGTGATCTTGCAGGACATCAACCACGATAATCGGACATTTCAAACGCTTGGCGCTCATTACTTCCATCCGGCACCACGGACTGTCGCTGTAGCGGTCGGAGCGGATGGCTATTAACGCCGCGCTTTCAATATTGGCATCGATTTCTTTATCAAACTGAAAGCCGGAAGCAATATCCACGGAATCAAAAAACCGGTCGAGTTGGGTATTGTCCAAGGCTTGCTTTAATGCCTCGGCCAATTGCAGGGCTTTGGCTTCGCGTTTGGTGTGGCTGATAAATAGCTTAACCGGCAAGGGACTTAACTTTACGCCTTGCGCAGTGATGCGTTCCGGGTTTGCCAAGAGCCTGGCCAAGGCATGCACTACATAATGAATCAGCTTGCTTTGCACGTCTTCGGCATCCAGATTAAACAAGCGCACAAAATTGGCTTTGCTAATAGCTGGATGCAGATTAAACGCCGATCCGCTTAAAGCCACCGGCACAAACAAATGCTTGCCGGGCTCGGCTTGGGTTTGCGCATAAACATCCGCTACATACTGCCCCCAGGTCTCGTCGGTCACCAGATAGTCTTCCACCAGCACAAAAATCACACTGTGCTCTGCGGTGGTTACATCAATGGCTAGCGGGATGTCCAGGTTTGCGGCCGGCACACAGCGGTAGTAAGTCGGAATGGCTATACCCCTGGCAAACGGGCGTTCAGGATTGCGGTTGATCTTTGTGAATACCGCTTGCGCTAATGGCCTACAAACTGCATCGGCTGCCGGGTGCCAGACAAGATAAACGTTTAATAAGGGTTTGAAATTGTTCATGTTGATTGTCCTTTGTTTGATAGCTAACGCAAACCAAGGCAAGACTGCCGCCGAGACTCTGTGTCTACATGCTATTGCAGTTGGGGGGATTATTCAATAATCCAGGGGACAGAAAAGCGTTGCCCATTTTACACGGTTAAAACTTCCGGCAAAAAAAACTCACTTACCAGCATTTGCTTATGCGCAATGGCGTAAACTGTTCGCCTGCCCCATATCGATTGATCTATACCAGCTTCAGCAATTGCCGATTGAGTCCATGTGGATGGGGCAATCAAGGTAACATCCATAGCGATGCGTTCGAGCTTGGGATAAGAAAAAATTATTTCACCCAACGGGCGATTGCCAAGCTGGGATAAGTTGCTTTTTGCGGCTTTTATAGTGGTTACTGGTATGATGGTTCTTGCCAAAATCAGCGGCTTGCCATTGGCATGGAGTAACACCTCGCGGGTTAAAGCGTACCGGTGTTCAGGTAGATTGAGTAATCGGCGTTCACTTAAAAAAGGGGCGTGCCAACGCTGTAGCAAAATTTTAACCGCAACGGCATCACCGTAAGAACTCCGTAAACGTTGGGTTAACGAGCCTGGTTCATAAGTCCATGATTGGACGTTGTAAGGTAGTTTGTGGCGCATACCGTGTCGGTTTTCCAGCCATAACGGTTCCCGGTTAAATAAAAAGCTTTTAGTGGTCAAACTGAACTAAACCTCGGCATAGTCTGTGGATGTGCCCAGCCAACGATCACACAACGGTTGTATGGCATCGGGCGATTCGGTAAAAATTTGCTCGCCAGTTTGTTGGATATTATCCAGCAAATCGGCATCTCTGGCTAAGTCAGCAATTTTAAAGTGCACAGCTCCGGTTTGCCGTGTCCCCATCACCTCGCCGGGGCCGCGTAATTCAAGGTCTTTTTCAGCAATGATAAAACCGTCATTACTGTCCCTTAAAATACCCAAGCGCTGGCGGGCGGTATCTGACAAGGGTGCTTGATACATCAGTACACAGTAGCTGTCGCCCTCCCCTCGCCCGACTCGTCCGCGTAATTGATGCAGTTGAGAAAGCCCTAATCGTTCCGGATTTTCGATAATCATTAATCCCGCATTCGGCACATCGACACCGACTTCAATAACAGTCGTGGCAACCAGCAAATCAATCTGGTGGTTTTTAAAGGCCTGCATGACAGCATCTTTATCTGTGCTTTTCATGCGCCCGTGAATCAAGGCTACGCGCACATTGGGCAAAGCCTCAGTTAATAATTCGGCAGTTTTCTCAGCGGCTTCGCATTGTAAAACTTCAGACTCTTCTATCAGCGTACACACCCAGTAAACCTGGCGTTTCTTGCCTACCCAATTGTTGATTCTGTCTATAACTTCGGCTCGGCGTTCGGAGGGAATCACGCTGGTTACAATGGGTTTATATCCAGATCGGAATATTGTAACATTGCCAGAGTACGGGGGATCGGGGTAGCGGTCATTACCAGTTGATGCGGCCTGGTATCCCCCTGCTGGCCTTTTTCTCTGAGCGCCATGCGCTGATGCACCCCGAAACGGTGTTGTTCATCAATAATAATCAAGCCTAGCCGATGGAAGTTTACACCTTCTTGAAATAAGGCATGTGTGCCGATAATAATGCCCGCCGAACCATCCGCCAGACTTTCCAAAACCTCTTTACGGGCGTTGCCTTTCAGTTGACCAGTCAAATACACAACTTTGGTCTGAAATCCTGCAAACCACGCGCTGAAATTACGTTTGTGCTGTTCCGCCAGTAATTCCGTGGGCGCCATAACCGCGACCTGATAACCCGCCGTTAACGCCAGTAAGGCCGCGTAAGCAGAAACAATGGTTTTGCCTGAGCCGACATCGCCCTGAACCAGTCGCATCATGGGATGCTGCAGGCGGCAATCCGCTTCAATTTCAGTAATGACGCGTTGTTGTGCGCCTGTCAGCTTGAAAGGCAGGGAACCCAGAAACTGCTCTGTGATGGTTTTATCGCTGGAGTCTGCGAACACCGGCGCTTGCCAGGATTTGGTTTTATTCCTGGTTAAGCGCAAACTCAGATGATGAGCCAGCAGCTCTTCAAATGCCAGCCGTTTCAGTGCAGGAACACTGCCTTTTTGTAATGCTTCAATCGAGACTGACTCATCGGGAGCATGCAGGGTTTGTACCGCCTCGGCCAGAGACGGGTAATGGTATTTTTTTAAAATCGCTTCGGGAATCCAGTCCACCAATAACTGGGGTTCATTGTTACAGAGGCTTAAGGCATGTTTTACCGCTTTTCTTAAGGTAGTTTGGCTGAGGCCTTCCGTTAGCGGATAAACCGGTGTTAAACGGGTTTCCGTAACATGGGCTTCCGGATTTGCAATAACCTGATAATCAGGATGCACCATTTCCAGTCCGGCAAAACCGTACCGTACTTCAGCAAAACAACTGATTAAGGTCCCCGGCTTCAGGATATTGTGCTGGTTGGCGCTGAAATGAAAGAATTTTAATGAAATAAAACCGGTGCCATCGCTGATTCTACAAATCAGGCTTTTGCGGCCTCTGGGTAAAATATCAATGAATTCGACTCTACCGCAGATAAGCGCCGTCATACCCGCCATCAAGGAGCCGATAGGATAAATCCGTGTCCGGTCTTCATAGCGGAGGGGCAGGTGAAAAATAAGATCCTGAATAACACGAATGCCCAGCTTTTCCAGACGGTTTACCGTTTGGGCGCCTATTCCCGTCAATTTACCGACCGATTGGTTAAGGTAATTCATAACAGGGCTCTTCTATAGTCAAACGAATCTCGTCTGGCGGCTAAAGTGGATATTCCTGGGGTTTTAGGAACATAATCGCATCCATTTCCACGCCGGCATTTTTAGGCAATGCGGCAACGCCAATAGCTGCACGCGCGGGGTAAGGCTCTTGAAAATAACGTCCCATGATCTCGTTGACTATGGGAAAGTTTGATAAATCGGTTAAAAAAACATTCAATTTAACAATATCGCCCAGGTCACCACCTGAGGCTTCTGCAACCGCTTTTAAATTGTCAAATACCTGGGTGATTTGAGCTGTAATATCGCCTTCAATAATTGTCATGGTTTCAGGCACTAGCGGAATTTGTCCTGAAAGGTAAATAGTGTGGTCGACTTTAACCGCTTGTGAATAGGTTCCGATTGCCTTGGGTGCTTTATTAGTCTGGATGATTTCTTTGGTCATTTTTATCCTGCTTATGAGTTTTGCCAGTGGGCGAAGTATTTAATTCTGTTAGCTATCAGGCATTATATCGATTAATGCTAATCAAGTAGTTTATTTAACTGAGCGTGGAATTCCGGGTGATGTTGCAGATAATCGGATCGCATTTGTAAAAAATCCCGATAATCTGCCTCAATGCTGCTCGAACTAATGCGGTGACCGAATTCAGGTTTATTGCGGGTTTTATCAAACATATCAGCTAACATCATATTTCCCATTTCAAAATTGAAATGCTCTGGATCTTGCCAATATTTTGCTGCTGCCGCCCCAATAGGCTCGGAAGTTGTATCATTAAACCCGTAAAAATGCCAGGCACTTACCGTCCCCGCAGATGTTTTTTCTATTAAGGCCGCAATTTGTTTCATGGCCTGCCAGCGTTCGATGAACTCATCACATTGCATACTTAATTCCAAGCTGTAAGCATGAAATGGGTAAGCAAATAATACTAATTCAACTCCATTTGCTTGGGCCGTTTTGATCATTCGTTCTAAACCGCTTAAATCAAGGATACTGCTAGCAACCGGATTGGTCGATATGTCAGAAGTATTTGCTGCATTCAAGCATTGCGGATTTTCCTTGATACGGCGAGAAAAAAACGTTCTAAATTGACTATCCACTCCTGCTTGACCCCGTATATAAAAATACATGCCCTCTCTGGTGTGGCTGGGATTTTCCTTTTTTTGTTCTCGAATGGTTTCAATGGATGCAATTAGGGAGCGGCTGGAAAGTAATAATTCTCCAGTACTTATCTGTCCTAGCGAGGAAAATTCTTTTGCACAATTAACCATCGGCAAGGCTCCAGGCTGAAAGCCAACTAATGCGCGTCTTATATTGGCATGGGCCACAGCAAATTCAAAGTCGCACTGCACCATATCCCATGGTGCACCTGCCAATGCAAAGTTCATACTTTTCATGTGACTGTGATCCGTAAAAAACTGATTGGTGGGGTCAAAACCAATTTCTGAAAAAGAATTACCTAAAATTATCGCCTCGGGTTGTTCGCGCATCAATAAGGCAGGTTTAATATGGCGCTCGTAACGGCGGAATTTGGGTTTGATCGTATTGAATCCCTTGATTTCAATGTCCCGGTAATACCAAAACGGATCAACAATGCGATTGAATAGTCCGATTAAAATCAGCAACAAAATGCTTACAGAAATAAACCTGACAACAAACTGTTTGTGAGTCATGGGTTTACTCAAAACTGGAAATAAATAAACTCAGATAGCTCCGAGATAGACAGTATTGAGAATACAGCGCACACCACACTCGCTACTAACCAGGTATAAGAAGGTTGCCACAGCAATCGCTTCGCGCCATCACCTTTCGGCATGTGCAATGCAGGTTTGAAGTTCGCCATAATTTGCTGGGTATTGGGAGCGAGCCAGACAATAAGCAAGGACATCACAATCCAGTTAATAGCATTGCCCCTTATGAATGTTTCGGTTTTGCTGAAATTGAAGCCTTGCGTGGACAGCCATTGCCCGAAAAAACCCCATTTTGTCAACCACTTACCCGGCAGAACGAAGCCATTCATACCTGCCATTCCTTTGTAAATGGCTGCGGCAGTATTGAGGCTGTCAGCTCTAAACATGACCCATCCAGCCACTACGGCCAAAAAAGTAATAAACACCGACAGAGCCTGTAACGATTTTGATGAAGGTTTATGCCAGAAACGTTTATGTAAATACTGCCAGCCATGGTTGATGACCAGATAAAAGCCATGCAATCCACCCCACAGGATATATGTCCAGCCGGCACCATGCCATAACCCCCCCAGCAACATGGTGATCATTAAATTCAAGTAGCGATGCGTATGACCTTTGCGGTTTCCACCTAGCGGAATATAGAGGTAATCCCGTAGAAAGTGCGACAAGGTCATATGCCAGCGCCGCCAGAACTCAATGATGTTCACTGACTTATAGGGCGAATGAAAATTAAGCGGCAGAGTTACACCAAACAGCCTGGACAATCCTATAGCCATGTCAGAATAGCCTGAGAAATCGAAATACAGTTGCAGCGTGTAGCATAATGCTCCGCCCCAGGCATCCAAAAAGGTGAGTGGTATGCCGGCAGCAGGTGCAGCAAATACAGGGCCGACGTACTCGGCGATGCCATCAGCAAGGACCACCTTCTTAAAGAGCCCCATAAAAAAAATAGTCAGCCCCACTAACAGGTTTTCATAGCTGAAATAATAAGTAGAAGACTCTTTAAATTGCGGCATCATCTCCTTGTGATGCAATACCGGCCCTGCAATCAGATGAGGAAAATAGGTGACGAACAGTGAGTAGTGAATGAAATTGTATTCCTTAACCTTGCCCTGATAGGTATCCACCAGGAAAGCGATCTGGGTGAAGGTAAAAAAAGAAATGCCGAGCGGAAGAACAAACTCAGCAGTCATTAGTGCTGTACCTGCCAGGTGATTCAGGTTTTCAATAAAAAAATTGGCGTATTTGAAGTAACCTAGCAAAACCAGGTTGGAAATAACCGCACAGGCCAGTAGCAGTTTTGGTTTGTTGAAAAACCGGTGCCCGATCAAATAGCCCGCTGCGTAATTGAAACCGATAGAACCAAGCAGCAACCCGACAAAACGTGCGTCCCACCAGCCATAAAAAAATAGCGATGCCGCTCATAAAACCCGAAGAAAACAATCGGGAGAAATCCAAAAATAAAAACGTGTGAATTAAATAACATGAGTAAAATTTTTTCTTGTCGGGTTAAGCACGAAATAACTTGAGCATTATATCCCCTCACCCCGTCAGCCCTCTCCCGCAGGGAGAGGGCGTAATATGTTAAAGCTATATCATGTAAATTTCTAAACCAACAGTATTGCCCCGGGGATTTGCCAAAAGCCTTATAAATTCTCTATCAACACATCAGCAAATTCGCTGCACTTGACCTCTATGGCATTATCCATCAGGCGTGCAAAATCGTAGGTTACCCGTTTGCTGGCGATAGCGGCATCCATCGCACTAATAATGGCATCGGCCGCTTCGAACCAACCCATGTAACGCAACATCATTTCACCCGATAATATTAATGAACCGGGATTAACTTTATCCAGGTCAGCGTATTTGGGCGCTGTGCCGTGAGTGGCCTCAAAAACAGCAGTGCCGGTTTTATAATTGATGTTACCGCCGGGTGCAATGCCAATACCGCCCACTTGTGCAGCCAGGGCATCGGATAAATAATCGCCATTCAGATTCAATGTGGCGATCACATCAAAATCTTCAGGGCGGGTTAACACTTGCTGTAGAGCAATATCAGCGATAGCATCTTTAATTAAAATACGGCCAGTTGCCAAAGCATCTGCCTGTTCCTTGTTCGCAGCTGCTTCGCCTGACTGTGCACGGGTTTTTTCCCATTGTGCCCAGGTATAAGTTTGCTCAGGATATTTCCGTTCGGCAACGGCATAAGCCCAGTTACGAAATGCTCCTTCGGTGAATTTCATAATGTTGCCTTTGTGCACAATCGTCAGGCTTTTGCGTTTATTGGTCAGGCAATAATCAATGGCAGAGCATACCAGGCGTTCCGTGCCCTCTTGCGACACGGGTTTAATTCCAATACCCGATGTTTCCGGAAAACGGATTTTACTGAACTGTGCCGGAAAATTTTCCTTCAGCAGGCGCATGAACAGCTTATTGTCGTCACTGCCTTGTTCAAATTCCAGACCTGCATAAATATCTTCAGTGTTTTCCCTGAAAATAACCATATCAACGGCGCCAGGATTTTTTACCGGAGAAGGTACGCCTTGAAACCATCTGACAGGACGCAAACAAACATACATATCCAGCAATTGCCGCAACGCCACATTTAAAGACCGGATACCGCCGCCTATTGGCGTGGTCAACGGACCTTTAATGGAAACCAAATAATTCCGGCAGGCATCAACAGTTTCATCAGGAAGCCAGGTATTTAAAAGTTCATTGGCTTTTCCTCCTGCATAAACTTCCAGCCAATGAATTTTCCTTTGCCCGGAATAAGCGCTTGCAACAGCAGCGTCTAAGACCCGAACCGTGGCACGCCATATATCCGGCCCCGTTCCGTCCCCTTCTATATAGGGAATAATAGGGTTATCAGGCACGACAAGTTTACCGTTTTGCATCGTGATAGGGCTGCCATTTGGCGGTGGAGTGAGACAGGTCATAGATAACTCCTGATTTGATTGAATTGAATGGGCATCGTTATAAATGAAAAAGGTGTTGCAATGTAAATATTCAAGCGGTTTACTGCCGCTATTGCCTTTTATCATAACAAACGGATTGGCGATTGTCTTAGGCTTGTAAACTTAAAAACGCGTTGATAAGTCGGCAACGGGTCCTGCTAACAAATAGTGTTGTAGTTTTAAGGTAGTCTGTTCAAGTTGAAAGCCATGAAAAAAAACCACATCAAAACACAGAGCTGCGTAAAATCAGCTATTCAGTTAAAATTCACTATTTTCGAGGTATCTTTTATGATTCTTGAAAGCTCAGGGATGTTACTTTTAGTTAATGGTAAAAAATGAACTTAACGCTGGATTGCCCATGATAACCTTGATCAAAGTAGAAACGGGATTAATCGCGTCTCTACAAACCCGATTAATTGCATCTTTGCTGATGCTTTTACTGTCCAGTAGTTGCTTTGCAGAAGAGATCCTTGTGCCGACACCCATCAGCCTGGATCAGGCAACAAAACAAATTATCAAGATTGATAGCAACCTCAGGGTGCTCGGTGCCGAAACAGAAATATTTGAGTGTAAATTAGTACATGTTATTAAAGTGTTAACGACGGATGGCCGTATCCAGCATTATAAAATCGACGCTGAAACCGGCGAACTAATTACAAACCACTAAAACTATCGGTGTAATCATGCGTATTCTTATCGTTGAAGATGAAATCACACTCTGTGAACAAATTCACCAGTATCTGGCTGATAAAGGTTTTGCAGTTGACATAGCCAATACCGGTACTGATGGCTACTATATGGGGAAGGAATACCCCATTGATGCAGCTATTATTGATATTGGTCTTCCCGATTTTTCAGGCATCGAACTCATCAAACGCTTACGCAAAGACAAAGTGAGGATACCCATTTTAATTTTGACGGCCCGGAGTCGTTGGCAGGAAAAAGTGGAAGGACTGGAAGCCGGGGCTGATGATTATTTGGTTAAACCGTTTCAATATGAAGAATTACTTGCACGGATTAACGCCTTGATCAGGCGCTCAGCCGGACAAGCGCATCCTGTATTAATACATGACAATATTGAACTGGATACGGTGGCGCAGGAAGTTAGGGTTTCCGGCGTAAAGCTGGAATTAACAGCCTACGAATACAAGGTGCTGGAATATTTAATGTTTCGCAAGGGCGAATTGATTTCAAAATCTGTGTTGACGGCACATATCTACGATGAAGATTTTGACCGTGACAGCAATGTTATAGAGGTTTTTATCGGCCGCTTGAGAAAAAAACTGGACCCTGATGGAACTCGCAAGCCTATTGAAACATTGCGCGGACGTGGTTACCGGATTCCTGCTGGTCATTCTTGATTCTTATATTTAGAAAGATGCGATAAATCGCGTCTCTAAACTTTTATTTATTTTAATAGGCTTTAAATGCGTGCTAAATCGTTAAGCTTTCGATTGCTGATTGCCGAAGGTTTGGTACTTGCAGCTTTCTTTGCGCTGGTTGCTGTGGTTCTTGAACAAGGCTTTCGTGAAAGTGCCGAACAAGCCCTACAGGAAAGATTGCAGGTTCAAGTGTACTCGCTTTTATCGGCCGCCAAACTGAATAATGCGGGCCAATTAATTATGCCTTCAAGTTTGCACGAACCACGATTTGAAAATCCGGGATCAGGTCTTTACGGCTTTATTCAGCAAGCCAAAAAACTGGTTTGGCGGTCACCTTCAGCAATCGGACTTGATGTGATTGCTCCACCAGAATTAAGTGCTGGTAATTCGGCATTTGTGTTTGATAAGCACGGTCGTTATGCCCTGCATTATGATGTTATTTGGCAAAATGTAGCCGGTATAGAGCGTGAATATATTTTTACTGTGGCTGAGGATGCCCGGTTTGTCAGTAGTCAGGTGGAACAGCTTCAAGAAACATTAAGATTCTGGTTACTGATCATCGGACTGGTTTTGGTTTTTATTCAATTTGCGGTATTGCGCTGGAGTTTAAAACCGCTACGTAGCATCGTAAGCGATCTTGAAGCGATAGAACAGGGTAAAAAAACCCTTTTAGACGGTCACTATGCAACTGAACTGGAAGGTCTGGCTGGCAATCTTAATGCCTTTATAACTCACGAACGGGCGCATTTGGAACGTTATCGCAACAATCTGGCTGATTTGGCCCACAGTTTAAAAACGCCACTTGCCATATTGCGCGGTTGCGTCGAATCTTTCAGCGAAAACAAAGAAACGGTACAAGAACAGATTTCCCGGATGAATCAGATTGTTGAATATCAACTACAGCGTGCTGCTGCCAAAGGTGAGCATAAAGCAATCAAGACCGTCGACGTATCTGTTGTTATTAATAAAATAAGCACATCTCTAAATAAAGTTTATATTGATAAAGGCATCAATTTTGAAATAACTATCCCTGATCAATGCCTGATTTATTGTGAAGAAGGTGATTTGTATGAAATCGTCGGCAATTTGCTGGATAACGCCTGTAAGTGGTGCCAGCACACAGTCAAGGTCAGCATTTCCCTCAATCAACGTAAAAGTAGACGAAATTTTTCGTTGCTTCTGGAAATCGAAGATGACGGGCCGGGAATTCCCGTGGGGAAATTTAATGACATTTTAAAAAGAGGGATTCGTGCCGATGAAAATATTCATGGGCACGGTATTGGCATGACCGTCGTTTATGAATTAATCGGTTTGCTGGGCGGCAAGCTGGAGGGGGGCAAGAGTGCAACTTTGGGCGGTATGAGATGGAGTGTTTATTTTCCGTGATGCGTATCCCTTTGACTTATATCAGTGTTATTTTACTTTGGGCTACAACTCCACTGGCAATCAAATGGAGTGGCGAAGGCCCTGGTTTTCTATTCGGTGTTTCCGCACGCATGGCGATTGGTACCGGGTGTATATTATTTATACTGATACTGATGCATCAACGGCTAGCCTGGCATCGTAAAGCATGCCTGACTTATCTTGCGGTGGCTTTGCAAATATATGGGTCAATGCTGGCGGTTTACTGGGCAGCACAATTTATTCCCTCTGGCTGGATTTCGGTAATATTTGGTCTTACGCCACTCATGACTGCTTTATTAGCCGCACTCTTTCTGGGAGAACGGAGCCTTACACTGGGCAAATTACTTGCTTATGGCTTGGGCGTTAGCGGTTTGGCTATTATGTTTGGTTCAGCATTGCAATTCGGATATGACGCAGTGTTGGGCATAAGCGGTGTGTTGGTTTCCTCACTTTTGCAATCGATCAGTTCAGTTTGGATAAAATGCATAGCTGCGAAATTACCCGCTTTATCCCAAGTTGCCGGGGGCTTGTTATTGGCATTACCTGCTCACCTGGGGCATAGCAGATGGCCATTGGCCTACTGCATTAACACCTCGCAGCTTAGCTGCGATCATTTATCTGGGCGTAATCGCAACTACATTAGGCTTTGTCCTCTATTACTATTTACTCACGCATCTGCCCGCTACGCGAGTTGCCTTAATCACATTGATTTCGCCGCTACTCGCACTGATTTTGGGTCATAGTGTCAACCATGAACCCCTGACTATGAAAGTAATAACAGGGACGGTATTCATACTCTCTGCGCTCATTATGAATGAGTTTTTTGATCGCCTTCCTGCTTTAAAGCCAAGAACTAAATGAACAGTAGTATCTTAAAACACATAGAAAAGCTGTTAGATAAAAAATAATCGAAGCTTAATTAAAATGTTTTTTGCCCTTCTAGTATCTTTAGTGCTACTATTTGGCCGCAGTTAGAGTTTGAGCCAGCTTCTTGCTGAAGCTGGAATTTGTAAAGCCAACCGAAATTGGCGTTTTTTTAAGTTAAGAGTGTGATATGTCAGATCAAGTTGTAGGTACCGTTAAGTGGTTCAATGATGAAAAAGGTTTTGGATTTATTGAACAAGAAGGTGGCAAAGATGTTTTTGTTCACCACAGTG
>NQJG01000285.1 GCA_002256465.1 Methylococcaceae bacterium NSP1-1
AATTGCGTCTCTGCGTACGCATAAGAATTGCATAGGAAAACAAGAATTAAGGCATTAAATAGATAAAATACGTTATTTTGTAACATTGAAAATACGCCAAAACGACGAACAAGCAGCTTTTTAATGCTTTTTTTCCACATATTGCCATCTCTATAGTTTAAAAATGAAGGATAGGAATTGAAAAGGTTTCGCTTCCCAAATTAATCAATTGGTATATTTGATTTGGTATTCGCCTTGCGGGATATAATCAAAATTTCTTTTTCATTACAGAGAAATTGACCGTTTCATTGCCAACCATAACTTTAAAATCACCGGGTTCCACAATACGCTTAAGATCAATGCCAATAAATGACAAATCGTAAGGCGTTAAGGTAAAGCTTAAGTTTTCAGACTGGCCCGGATTAAGCTCAATTTTTTTAAACGCTTTTAGTTGTTTGTTGGGCCTGCTTACAGAAGCTGCAACATCATTTAGATAAAGTAATACCGTTTCCTTGCCTTTTAATGAACCAGTATTTTTAACAGTCACTGTAATGGTGATATTTTCGTCCACGTTGATTTTGTTTTTATCCACCTTCAAACCGCTGGTTTGAAAGGTCGTATAACTTAAGCCATGACCAAACGGATACAAGGGCTTATAAGCATTAAGGTCATAAGATTCGATCGGTTTGTAATCGTACATGACACTATCGTTGGTATTTCCCGGATAGGAAATTGGTAGTTTGCCATCCGGGTTATAATCTCCGTATAAAATATCGGCAATGGCTTCGCCGCCCTCCATTCCCGGCAAGAAACCTAAAATAACACCCGGAACCTGTTCAGCAATAGCAGTAATGATCCGCGGGCGGCCAACCAGGATAACCGGTTTTCCGGTGGAAATCATGGCATTCGCAAGATTGATTTGGGCCTGATCGAGATTTAATGAGTCAATATTTCCCGCAGTTTCTGTATAAGGTTTCTCACCCAGACACAGCACTATTGTGTCGTAGTTTTTGGCCTCCTGAACGGCTTTTAGAATATCAACCTGGTCAGCAAATGAATTTCCGCCAACGTAAGTCACTTTGCCGGTGGACTTAAGTTGAATGGCTTCAAAAATCGTTAATTTATCCTGAGGATATAAACTCTCCTCATCGCCTTGCCAAGTGATGGTCCAGCCGCCGTTCAACACACTCAACAAGTTTGCGGTGGGCCCGGTCACCAAAATACTGGACTCTTTTTTTAGCGGCAGGATTTTGTTGGCATTTTTGGCTAGCACAATGGATTCCCGAGCCGCTTGACGGTTGGTCTCTATGGCCTCGGGTGTTGCAAAATTGCCTTCAACAGGCAAAGCCGGCGCTTTTGTATTAAATAATCCGGCTTGGTACTTTACCGTAAGAATCCTGGACACGGCTTCATCAATTCGAGCTATTGGCACTTCGCCCGCTTTGACCAGTTCAAGCAACAACTCATAAAAGGAAAAATCATTGGGCACCATACTCATATCAATGCCCGCCAGTACGGCCATTTTTACCGCTTCCTTTTCCGAAGCGGCCAACTTATCACGCGTATAAAGACGTTTAATATCCTCCCAGTCAGAAACGGTAAAACCTTTAAAGCCCATTTCACCGCGTAAAACTGTGGTCAGATAGTGATAGTTGGCATGTCCCGGAATGCCGTCAACTTCAGATGAGTTAACCATAATCGTCGGTGATCCGGCTTTCACGCCTGCCTCAAACGTAGGCAAAAAATATTCGCGCAGCATTCTTTCGCCAATCCAGGCAGGTGTTCGATCCTTACCGTTAATAGGAAAGCTGTAACCCACATAATGTTTCAAACAGGTGGGCGCTTTATTGGGCGCGGAAAAATCATCGCCTTGATGACCTTTGATAAAAGACGTACCCAAAACAGAAGCCAGGTGCACATCTTCCCCGTAGGTTTCCCACAAGCGCGGCCAAAGCGGTTGACGGCCAATATCCATCACCGGTGAAAAATTCCATTGCAACCCGGAAGCGCGAATTTCTCTCGCAGTAATTTCGCCTTCCTTGAAGCTCAATTCGGGGTTAAAAGTAGCCGCCATGTTAATGGCTTGAGGAAACAGAACTGCCTTTTGCGTGTAATTAGCACCATGAATTGCATCAATCCCATAGATTACCGGAATTTTTAATCGGGATTTTGCTGCAACTGTCTGCACGGTCTGCGTCATTTTCCGCCATGTATCAATGGATTGCGCCTTGTTATACGGCACATTAAGAATAGAACCCACATGGTGTGTTAATACAGCATTTTCCAGCCTGGCCTGATCGATTGGATTGTCAGTGTGTAGTTGCTCTGGAGCAGCAATGACAGAGAAGTCAACCTGAGTCATCTGTCCTATTTTTTCTTCAAGTGTCATTTCAGAAAGCAGGTTTTTAACTTTACTTTCTGTGTCATTGTTTGTTTCTTGAGCTTTCATAGAACACCCCAGCATAAAAACTAGTGGGAGAATTAAAACGAGTGTTTTTGTTTTCAACTTATTTTCTCTGTTAAAAAAGAGATTAAAATCGTGTTTATAGAGCTCGATTATACCTGAATATATTAACAGCCTAGCCCACAATTCATGTTGAGCCAGGTAAATAAACGGGTTCAACCCTTTGCCGGATTTTTTATGAGCTCAGGTTGAATTTGTTTTTATCCGGAACTCTGGTTAATGTTAATATCAGCTGTGTTTGCTGTATTTATCTCACCTCAACGCGGAGCATCACCTATGCCAGGTCAAAGCGGATTTTTAATTCAATTCATGCGGTTAGCAGGCCC
>NQJG01000005.1 GCA_002256465.1 Methylococcaceae bacterium NSP1-1
TTAAGCTATACCGGTACAATACTGGTTTTTATCGAATATCTGTCGATAGCATCATCCGGTCTTTTGTTGGGTTCAGGCCTGGTGCTGGGCAGCGCCATCATTTTTTCCTGGTTTGTCATGGGCAGCGGCGTTATGACGCAGCGCATAGGCTCCGCACGTTTTACCGCTTACACGATGACAGTTGCCAGTGTCGCAACATTAGTGCATTTTGCTTTCCGGCATAGTGCTGAGCTTACACGATTATCCTCCCTCCCATACGCCGCGTGGGATCGTGTTTACAGTCTGGCATTAATCATGGCAGTTTTTTCTACCGTGTTGCCGGCATTTTTCATGAATGCCGGCATACGCAGAATCGGTGCGGGATCAGCGTCTATTATCAGCACGACTGGCCCGGTTGCAACCCTGGTTTTGGCCTATATGCTATTGGGTGAGGCGATTACCCCAATTCAGTTGGCGGGTACTTTTTTTGTGTTAGCGGGAGTATATGTGGTGAGTCGAGTTAAATCGTGATTTTTACCCGGATTATTATTGTGGTGTAGAATTGCTGGGAATTTCTCTATTGTTCTAATCCGGTCTACCAAGCTAAAATCTCCTGTCCTGGACAATAATTAAGAATTAGACTAGATTCCCACCTCATCAACCAACTATATTGCAAGGAATTATGAAAAAATTGATCGGCTTTTTTATTCTAGTATCGATAACGTCTTGTTCCACCGTCCCGCAATCGCAAAGGGTGGAGGAAGTACAACCCGGCTTTGTAATATTGGATGTTCTGCTTTACCGTCCAGTGGGTTTGATTGCAACTGTTATTGGCACCGGGGCGTTTATAGGGATGAGTCCGTTAACGGCCTTGGCATCCATACCTGCACCACATGATGCGTTTGTCAAAACCGGCAAGATTTTAATTCTCTCGCCCGCCGCCTATACGTTCATTAGACCGGTAGGTGACCGAAGCTTTCCATATAATTTGCCGCAGTATAAACATAGACCGATTGCAAGACAGAACAATGTCGAACCTTATAAAAACGCCGTGATACCAAAGCAACGCCCTGTAACTCCCACAGTACCGTATGCGCAGCCGCCGCTGCGTTACCCTGATACTGGCAAGGGCTTGTAGTTTTCAGGCCCGCAATATGGTAAGCATTAGCGAACTGCATCAAACCGAGGCTACCGCCATCGTAGGCTGAACAACGTGAAACCCGGCAGTCGCAAATGACACCGGGGTTCTGCAATCGCTGAAAAACCAGCCTACCAAATATTATCGTTAAAATTCAGCAATCAGGACTTTGGCGGCACATAGCCCTCAGGCATCTCGTTGTTGCCTTCAAAGAGAAACTTGGTCCTTTCTTCTGCCAAAAATGCCCTGGCTTTGGGGTCAAAACTGGCTAATCTATTCTCATTAATAAGCATGGTTTGTCGGGTTAACCATTCTTTCCAGGCTTGTTTGGATATTTTTTCATATATTTCCTGGCCTTTAGGTCCTGGAAATGGCGGTTCATCAAAGCCTTCGGCTTCTATACCCAATTTTACGCACTTAACCATTCTAGTCATTGTTATCCTCGTGTGTGATGTTGCAACAGCAGTTTAATAGGCGCTGGTAATCCCAGAGTGTTAATCTGTTCAGCGTTATACCAGACAGTATGACTGCCTTCCATAACAAAATTTATAGGGTTATCCGTTTGGATAAGAACCGGCGTGTAGTCCAAATGGTAATGGGAAAAGGTGTGGCGCCGGGTTGCCAGTATTTGCGAATCGCCTATAGGCATGTTTTTTGTCAAACACCAGTTGTGCGCGGATTCAATGCCATCAAATTCCGGAAGGCTCCATAAGCCGCCCCAGATGCCGGTGGGCGGCCTTTTTTCCAGTAAGATCTGCTTGAGATTATTGCTCAGTAACAAGAAAAAAAGTCGTTTAACCGGCAAGGTTTTAGCGGGTTTAGGCGTCGGCAATAGGGATACAGTCCTGGTAATTCTGGCCAAACAATGGCTCTCAAGCGGGCAATCCTCGCAGGCAGGTTTACTGCGCGTACAAATTGTCGCGCCTAAATCCATTATGGCCTGGGTGTAATCAGCGACACGCTCTACGGGTGTCAGATAGGCGCTGATAGCCCATAATTGCTTATTAACCTGGCTATTTCCAGGCCAGCCGGAAATAGCTTTAAATCGGGCCAGTACTCTTTTTACGTTGCCATCCAGTATGGGATGGCTTTTTTTAAAGGCGATGCTCAAGATAGCTCCAGCTGTCGATAACCCGATGCCGGGCAATGCGCTGAGTTCATCCAGCGTATCGGGGAAACGACCTAGTTCCACTATAAGCTGAGCGGTTTTATGCAGGTTGCGGGCGCGAGCGTAATAACCCAAACCTGACCAACGATGTAATATTTCATCAATAGGCGCTTGCGCCAGACATTCCATGGTAGGGAATTTCTCTACGAACGCATTAAAGTACGGAATAACGGTCGCAACCTGGGTTTGTTGTAGCATCGTTTCCGAAAGCCATACACGATAAGGCGAAATGTCTTGTTGCCAGGGCAGGTCTTTTCGGCCTTGTTGATCGAACCAGGCGAGGATGTGTTGTTGGAAGGCTGACGGATTCATAAGGGGGGCGGCAATACTTGTAGGGGCGACAGATTCGCCCTAGGCGACTAAAGTCGCCTCCACTAGATTCAAGGTGAAAAAAATAAGCATTTTTCGCTTTGAACCTCTAATGTTTTTTAAAAAGGCCTTTTAATAAATCACCTACACCAGGCCCTAATTTTTTATCAATTTTATCCGCTATTTTGTCTATTTTTTCCTGGTTTTTATCGACAAATTTCTCTATTTTGGCTTTATTTTTTTCAGTTAACAATGATGATACATCAAGCGTATAAGTCGGCTTGCTGAATGTGCCGGCAACAATAATATTGATAGGTGTGTCATGGATCTGCTCCGGTTCAGTTGCGGTAGCTTTTGTCTTAATAAAGGTGGCAATAAATTTATAATCCAGTTTCTCTGTATTTAGATCTGCGTTGCCCTTACCATTGATATGAATTCTGGAGGCTGTGGCAACGAGATCATTGTTTTGGAAGAGGCCGTTATTGAGGGTTGCCGTTCCTTTTATTTCAGAAAATAGTGTCTGATCATTTTTGTTATTGGCGGGTAGTGCAGATTCCTTGATTAAGGCTTTGGCGTGATCAATAATTTTTTGCAGATTAAAGCCTTTGACTACACTATCTTTAAACAAAAAACTTAAGCTGCCATTGAGTGAGGATTTCAGTTCATCGGCATTGTTACCGTGTCCCTGCAGTTGTGCTGATGCGTCAACAATTCCACTCATTCGAGCTTCGCCTTTAAAGTCCTTAAGTAAAGGTTCAATTTGTACATGACTTATTTTTTCGTTTAAAGCCAGAGCCGGTTTTTTGTTACGCAGATCGACGCTGAGATTGCCGTTATAGGAGCCTTGATAAAAGGCTTTAGCGGATTGTTGCGTTTTGATAACTCCATCCTTCGCGCTCAGGTTTAACTGGATGTCCTGCATGGACAAGCCATTAATTTTAAGCTTGCCCAACGATAATTGGCCATCGATATTCAATTTCCTTAAAGTCTCTACCGGCAAAGCGGAAGCGGCTGCCGCTAAGGCGACTGCCGGGCTGGTTATTGGCTTGGAGGATTTACCGGCGACGGGCGGCAAATAACGATCAACATCAATGGCATCAGCCGTTAAATTAAAAGCGATAAGGGGTTGAGCAAAGTCTTTTATTCTGGTTGAGCCTTTAATTTGGGTATCATCCAGAGTCATTGCCAGGTTTTGCAAATCCACCGAGTTTTCTGAGGTCAGCAGGTTAAAGTTGACTGCCGACTTACTCAAGGCATTGGCATCCTGCATAACAGGAATTTTAATGCCCAGCTGCTTCATGAGCTGAGCTGGACTAAAGACAGCAATGCTAACGGGGCCTTGAAATGAGGGCTTGTCTTTAATATTGTTACCGGTAATTTCGGCAGAGAGTGTTACATCTTTCGACTTCAACTGTAATCCGGACACTTTAACCGTCTGTTTGGACATATCCAGTGCAGCATCGGCAACAGTAAGCATAGCCGTTAGCGATTTGCCGGGTACGTTTTCGCCTTCCGATGTTGTTTGCAAATCACTTTGGCTTAACAAAATCGTATCTAGTTTTTCGTTAACCGTTAACTTGGTCGTTAGTTTGATAGACTCTGTAAATTTTGTTTCGGGATTCAAAATGACCAGGGAAAGATCAACAGCAACCGGTTCATCATAAGAAAATCTGTCGATATTAAGGTTAACGTCTTTTATGAGCAGGTGTTTTCCTGAACGCTGATCATCCCAGTTAATTTGGGCATTTTCCATGGCAATACCGCCGATAGTTAAAACTCCCGGCGCTTCGGTTTCCTCTTGTATGCCGATGTTACTAGCAGGCGGAGAAGGGGTGGTTTTTGTTGCATACAATGCTGTTAAATCTTTCCAGTTACTTTCGCCCTGTGGGTTTCTTGCAAGATTTAGAGTTAGCCCTTTTAAAACCAAGCGGCTAATTTCAACTTTTTTTGTTAATAACGGCAATAACTTAACTTTTATATCGCTTTCCTCCAGGGTTGCAAAGGGCTTATCCTGAAAGGCTGCGGCATTGCCCAAAGCCATTTTACCTGTTGAGATGCCTAGCCATGGGAAAATCGATAATTTTAAATCGCCTGACAATGTTAAATCACGGCCGGTTTTGTCTTTAACAGCGGCGGCAATCTCGGGCTTGAAGTTATTCGGATCAATGAAAAAAGGCAGGGTAATGATCGTGATAACTATCAGAAAGGCTATTGCCGCAATGATTGATAGGATGATTTTAACGGGTTTTCCCACAATTTTTTCCTGGTGTTAAAAAAGTGTAATGATTGGCTATTATGGAATATCATGCAGCCCTGTTGCTAGTTAAATTCTAGCCGGAATCAATGATTTTGTATTACTTAATAATAATTAAAGAGGGGTGGAAAGATGTTGTTTTTAGCTAAATTTGCCGGAATTGCTGTTCTTGTATGGTTTTATTTAACTGCAAAAGATAAAGGCGAGCAGCCTTTTAAGTGGGCTATTATAGGGCTAATAGGTTATTGGATTGCATGGTGGGCAGTTAGGCTGACGGTAGTTGCCGCTTTATCAGGACTCGTTGCCAAAAGCCCCATGATGACATTTATAGTTATTCAGATACCGGCTCTTTGTGCTATTGCAGCAGCTTTTTTAATCAGGAAGAAATTAATTGCGGATGCGGATGCCGCTAAAAAATAAAGAAACAAGGCGCAAGGTTCAAGAGTTAAATTCATTAACCTTGAACCTTGAACCTTGAACCTTATTTACAGTTTATCTGCATTTTTATCCAGGTATTCTGCAACGCCTGCAGGGCTCGCATTCATGCCTGAATCGCCTTTATTCCAGCCGGCTGGACAGACTTCGCCATGTTCTTCGAAAAATTGTAATGCATCAATCATACGCAACAATTCATCCATATTACGGCCTAACGGCAGATCGTTTACAACCTGATGACGAACGACGCCACCACGGTCAATCAGGAAAGTGCCACGGTAAGCAACACCACCGCCCGCCTCAACATCATAATCCTTAACGATAGAGTGAGTTAAATCAGCTGCCAGTGTATAACGGACAGGGCCTATACCACCTTTGTTGATGGGTGTGTTGCGCCATGCATTGTGGGTAAAATGAGAGTCTATAGATACCGCAATAACTTCAACACCACGGCTTTTGAATTCATCGATACGGTGATCTAAAGCGATCAGTTCACTTGGACAAACAAAAGTAAAATCCAGCGGATAGAAAAATACGACGGCATATTTACCGCTCGTGGCTCCAGAAAAGCTGAACGAATCAACTATTTGACCATCGCCCAGTACGGCAGGAACTGTAAAATCAGGTGCTTGTTTACCTACTAATACGCTCATTGATTATCTCCAAAAATATTGAAAAAGCAAAAGGTTATGGACTTATTACTAGCCACTGTCGCAGTGGTATAAACATATTCTACACTGAATTAGTCGGTAATTGTCCAGTGTTGTTATTTTTAACTTGCTTTTATGTCAGCTTTAGCGATAATTTGTAATTAATGGATTACAAATTACAGCAACTCTGAATTTTTAAAGGAATACTCCAAAGTTTGGCAACATAGCCTTGCTGTTAAATTCGAATACATATAATTCTTGTCGAGGGGGATTATTCTGTGGCAAAAAATAAGCATATAACCGAGCCTGATGTCTTTGGTTATCAGGTGCGTATCGTAAGACGCGGTAAAGAGAGTAGCCGTTATTTCTCTCATAAATTGTGGGGCAACAAAAATAAATCTCTTCAGGCTGCAATAACCTGGCGAGATCAGATGCTGGTCGTTTTAAAAGGCAGTAAAACACGTTTTCTCAAACCACCCAAAAATAAAACCACCACCGGTGTCACGGGTGTATCCAGAACTATCAAATATGATCATCGTAAAGATAAAAATTATCTGTGCTATACGGTTTTTTGGGTCAGTAATGGCAAATCCAGAAATAAAACATTTCAAGTTGGCAATGTAGAAAAAGTTTCAGCTGATGATGAATTGCATGCGTTTCGTACAGCCAAGTTATTCAGAAGTTGCTATGAATTTTCAATTGATAACGACATTGAATTTCATGACGACAAATTTGCCGGCTGGAAGAAAACACGGCTTTATGATGTAGAGAACTTAAACGCAGTATAAGCGACTTTGAATTTGAACTATACCGCTTTGAACGTTCAACTGATATAGAAAATAGTGCAGTGACTTGGGTAATTGGGTGTGAAATCTTCTTGGAAAACCGTGTTTTCATTCATGCGTTCTAAGCTGCAGAATTATCCCATCCAATTCATCCAAGCTGGAATAGGCAATGACTAATTTCCCTGAGCCGTTTTCTTTATGGTCAATGATAACTTTTGCACCCAATTTCGCGGTTAAATCATCCTGTAAACGCAAGGTATCATTATCAATGACCTTGATTTTTTGAATTTTTGGCTCGGCGTGGCTTTCTTTAACCAATCGCTCCGTCGCTCTTACCGTTAAGCCTTCTTTAACTACTTTATTAGCTATCGCTACTTGTTTAAGTCCGTCTAATGACAAGAGTGCGCGTGCATGCCCCATTTCCAGTTGATTATTAAGCAATAATTTTTTTACATCCGGGTGCAAATCCATTAATCTTAATAAATTGGTAACCGTAGTACGAGACTTGCCAATAGCTTCGGCTATATGTTGATGAGTCATATCAAACTCGTCCAGCAAGCGCCTTAAAGCTTCGGCTTCTTCTAAAGGGTTAAGGTCTTCTCGTTGAATATTTTCAATCAACGCGATAGCCATTGCCGCGCGGTCATCTATTTCCTTAATGACTATGGGTACTTGCGCCAAGCCTGCCAACTGTGCGGCCCGCCAACGGCGTTCTCCAGCCACTATTTCATATTTTTCATGGGCAATTTGGCGCACCACTATAGGCTGTATGACACCCTGCGCCTTGATGGAATCCGCCAGTTCCTGTAATTTTTCCGGATTGATATCTTTGCGCGGTTGATATTTGCCCCGCTGCATACATTCGATTGGCAGTGTTTGCAGATGATGTTTTTCCTCTTTAACAGAAACATCACCTAATAAGGCATCAAGACCACGACCTAATCCGCGTTTGTTTGAAGACATTTTTTCTCTTTATTAATCATCTCACCCGCCGGGACAATAGCACCAAAGCCCCGCGATGCTTTATTGTAGTAATATTTTGTTTATTGCCACTATCACACACAAGTTAGTGTGGTCAAAAATGGCGAACCATAGCTTCAAACTCATCAATCAACTTTCTTAAAGCCTCGGCTTCTTGCAAGAGACTAAGATTTTCTTTTTGAATAGTTTCAAGTAACTCAATCGCCATAGCCTCTTGATCATTCATCTCTTTGATGATCACAGGCACCTCTTGTAATCCTGCTAACCTGGCAGCACTCCAGCGGCTTTCGCCAGCAAGTATCTCATAATTGCTTTCAGCAATTTTTCTCACAACGATGGGTTCGACTGTATCTGACGCTATTATGGAATAAGCTAATTCCTGTAATTCATCTGAACTCATATCGTCTGGCGGTAGATGACTGCCACGCTGGAGAATATCAATCGGCAGGGTTTGCAGTTGATGTTTTTCCTCTATAGTAGAAACATTAACTAACAATGCTTCAAGACCCCTGCCCAGTCCACGTTTTTTTAAACTCATATCTTATCTTTTCTAATCATTTCACCCGCCAGGGCCATATATGCCACCGTACCACGTGAGGATTTATCATAGCTTAGCACCGGCAAACCATGACTCGGAGCCTCTGCTAAGCGAATATTTCTAGGAATACAGGTTCTGAATACTTTATCGCCAAAATACCGGATCAGTTGCTCAGAAACGTCTTTGGTCAGGCGGTTTCTATCGTCATACATCGTCCGTAAAATACCTTCCAGGTGTAAATCCGGATTAACTGAGTTTTGAATATTGTGAAGCGTGCTCATCAGTGCGGACAAACCTTCGAGAGCGTAGTATTCGCATTGCATCGGGATCAACAAACTATTTGCGGCCACCATCGCATTTAAAGTCAGCATATTTAAGGATGGCGGACAATCGATCAGAATGTAATCGTACTGTGATTTAATCGGAATCAACGCATCGGCAAGTCGCAGCTCTTTACGATCGGCATCTATTAATTTTACCTCAGCTGCAGTCAGGTCAGCATTTCCGGGAATCACTGAAAAGCCGATGTTTGGCAGATAAATAACTGTTTCTGCTGCAGGCACATCTTCCATTAACAAATCGTAACTGGAGTACTTGACTTCCTGTTTATCTATACCACAGCCCATTGCTGCATTGCCTTGTGCATCAAGATCCACCAACAACACACGACGCTTGGCGGCCGCCAAAGAAGCTGCCAAATTTACACTGGTTGTCGTTTTTCCTACGCCGCCTTTTTGATTGGTCACGGCAATTATTTTTCCCACTAACTTACCTCGGATTCATTAATCAATTGTACTTTAACCAGACATCTTTCTGCGGATATCCCTGGAACGTTGACAGGGATCAACTCCGTTTTTGCTGATTCCAGCTTGGAGACATCAGGTATTTGCCCTTTCATAGCCAGCAGCACGCCATCCTTGTTAAGTAAATGTGCAGTCAATTCCACTATATCAGATAAACCGGCAAACGCTCTGGTAATGACAGTATCAAAACTTTTTTCAGGATGATATTGTTCCACACGATTATGACAGACACTTACATTTTTAAGCTTTAACTCTAAAATTGCTTGTTGCACAAACCGTGTTTTCTTGGCATTACTATCCAATAAAACAAACTCTATTTCAGGCAAATAAATTGCCAGCGGAATGCCCGGCAAACCGGCTCCGGTGCCTATATCAATAACTCGCTTACCTTCGATAAAGGGCACAATAGCCAAACTGTCCAATACATGTAAGCGCACCATATCTTCCCTGTTGCGTATAGCGGTCAGATTATATGCTTTATTCCATTTTTCAATCAGCTTTATAAAGCCAAGCAATTGCTCTATTTTGTCTTCAGCCTGGGACAGATTCAGCGATTGAAGACCGGAAACCAGAATTTTTCGACACGCTTCCATCAGGCGCTTTTCTTTTTTAAATAAACCAGCAACAAGGAAATGGCAGCGGGGGTCATACCCGGGATTCGTGATGCTTGTCCCAAGGTTTCCGGCCGCTGCGCTTTAAGTTTTTGACTCACTTCATTCGACAAACCGGGAACGCCGGTATAATCAAGGACATCCGGCAGCCGCAAATGATCGTATCGCAAGGCTTTATCAATTTCAGTTTGTTGCCTGACGATGTAGCCGGCATATTTAGCCTGAATTTCAACCTGCTCACCAACCTGTTCAGCAATAGCCTCGCCGCCTTCCAGGAACGACAGCAGCCGTTGTATATCCACTTCGGGCCTACGCAGTAATTCCATCAAACTGGCTTCTTTTAGCAGGGGCTTACCCCAAATTTCCTCAACCTGACGGGATTCTTCAGTATCTGCTCTGACCCATTGCTTTTTCAAATCATCCTGCAAGCCGGAAATAGCTGCACGTTTAGTTTCAAAAGCTTGCCAACGCTCATCATCAACCAGCCCTAATTCGCGCCCTTTTTCAGTTAAGCGTAAATCGGCATTATCCTCTCTTAACAACAAGCGGTATTCGGCACGACTGGTAAACATACGATAGGGTTCTTGCGTGCCGCGTGTAATCAGGTCATCAATCATCACCCCTATATACGCTTCATCACGTCCCGGGCACCAGCTTTCCAGCCCCAGCACCAAACGCGCCGCATTCAATCCCGCAATCAAACCTTGAGCAGCTGCTTCCTCATAGCCTGTTGTTCCGTTTACTTGTCCGGCAAAAAACAATCCATCCATGTGCTTGGTTTCCAGAGACATTTTCAAATCTCTGGGATCAAAAAAATCATATTCAATGGCATAACCCGGGCGCACAATTTCGGCATTTTCAAAGCCCAGCATGGAGCGCACAAACTCGTACTGTACATCAAACGGCAAGCTGGTGGAAATGCCGTTTGGGTAAATTTCATGGGTATCCAACCCTTCCGGTTCGACAAAAATCTGGTGCGTATCTCTATCGGCGAAACGGACGATTTTATCTTCAATCGAAGGACAATAACGCGGCCCGATACCTTCAATAATCCCCGAATACAGTGGCGATCTATCCAGGCCGGAACGGATAATATCGTGGGTTTTACTGTTAGTGCGAGTAATATGGCAGGGTATCTGCTTTGGATGCTGGTCACGTTTACCCAGAAAAGAAAATACGGGGACAGGATCATCGCCGTGCTGTTCTTCCAATTTACTGAAATCAATGGTTCTGCCATCAATCCGCGGCGGCGTTCCGGTTTTTAGCCGGTCGATGCGGAACGGTAATTCGCGGAGCCGATCAGCCAGAGCAATGGAAGCAGGGTCACCTGCGCGACCACCGCTATAATTTTCCAGACCGATATGAATCTTACCGCCTAAAAACGTACCCGTCGTCAACACCACGGCATTTGCCATGAAATTCAGGCCCATTTGGGTTTTAACGCCGACCACTTTATTACCGACCACAATTAAATCAGCGACAGTTTGCTGGAATAACGCCAGGTTAGGCTGGTTTTCCAGTGTACTTCTAATCGCCTGTTTATACAGTTTACGATCCGCCTGAGCGCGAGTCGCTCTAACCGCAGGGCCTTTGCTGGCATTCAAGGTGCGAAACTGAATACCGCCGAGATCAATAGCCTTAGCCATAATCCCACCCAAGGCATCAATCTCCTTAACCAAATGTCCCTTGCCTATCCCGCCAATCGCAGGATTGCAGCTCATTTGCCCCACGGTCTCGATGTTTTGCGTCAACAACAGTGTTTTTACGCCACATCGAGCGGCTGCCAAGGCGGCTTCGGTACCCGCATGACCTCCGCCCACCACAATCACGTCAAAATCTTTTTTGAATTTCACAAGCTTTTTTCACTCTGAGTAGTGCTATATTAATCTATGTCAAGTAAGACATACTTTTGTCTATTATAAGAGGTAAACCATGAAAAAACGTAAAAATCCGAACAAAATGGAATGTGTTCCCATTCCAAACCCTGTTGCGAAGTTCGCGCATCAGTTTAATAAAGCACATGTATTTGAGGATAAAAACAAATACTGTCGCAATGCAAAGCACAGGAAGCAGGAGGCTTCTCCAATCACTCTAGTTAGAGCTATTAGAGAAGTCTCTTGTGCTTTGGACAAAAGAGTTTCTTAATGTGGACTGGAAGATAAGAACAAACAACTGAGACAGATTAACCCATTAGAATGGTCTACGGAGGAGATAACCTTGCTTGGGTTTTATGGTTCTGACAACACATCCCTGTGTCGCAATATTGCAGTTTTTAAATGTTAATCAAATTATCTGACAACGCGGTGTCCGCGACCGCTCATGCAGTTGTTATAAGCATTTCTATACCTTTCGTCAGTGCTAAGACCTTTATATGCACCGCCACCCAAACCACCCGTCGCAGCGACGATAGCCGCACCAGTGCCTGCGCTCCCTGTGAATGCGCCTATAATGGCTCCCGTGGCAGCGCCTAAAGCCGCACCTGTGCCTGCACCTATGGCTGTCTCTTTTGCAGCGCCACCTGACGCTTGACTGGCAAGCTGTTTGCATTCGGCCATATCCTGATTAATTCGATAGGCATTAGGATCGTTATAAGAATCGACAGTAGGCTGATATCCTCCATAGCTGTAGCATCCAGAAAGCAGCGTGACACCGATAAAAACGATACCGTTTGTTAATTTTTTCATACAAAATACCTTTAATAATTTTTTTTCAGTGTAATGATTTATTGTGAACAAAAACTGAACGCAAAGACCTCATTATATATCTATAGTTCCCTTAAAACCCGTAGCGGAGATTTATTAAGCACATGTCTTACACCCCAACACCCTGCCATGCCTACAAATAAAGCCCCTGCAACAGGTATTACAGGCCACAGATACAGGCTGGGGCGATAATCCATATGCATCACTTGCGTATATAACGCATAAATGATGGCTTCCGAAATGAGCACCGCCAACAAACCGGATATCAGCCCCAGCGCGAAAAATTCGATAATATGGGTTTTTCTTAACAATGAACGGTTCGCGCCCAGCGTTCGCATTAACGCGCCTTCATAAATGCGATTATCCAGAGTCGCATAAACGGCTGCAAACAATACTGTAAATCCGGCCATTAAGGCAAAGTACAGCAAGTAGTTAATGGCTTCTGTCAATTGAGTCAGTATGGTTTTAAATTGCTTCAAAATTAAATCAACTTCCAGAATAGTCGTGCCGGGATATTTTTTAACCAGTGTGTTTAACACGTTTTTTTGTGTTCCAGGCAAATAAAAGCTGGTGATAAAAGTACTGGGATAGGCATCGAGTGTTCCTGGTGAGAAAATCATATAAAAATTAGGCTTCATTGTATCCCATCTAAGTTCACGAATACTGGCAACCGTGGCATTAATTTGTTGGCTGCCAACGGTAAATGTCAAAAGATCACCTGGCTTTATTTTCAGGCTATCAGCCAATTTCTGCTCAACAGAAACCAATCCGGTCTGTTGATTATTCCACCAATTTCCGGCAACTATTTTATTCTCTTCAGGCAGATCCTTTGTCCAGGTAAGACTTAATTCTCTATGTGTGGCATTTTCGCCCTGCGTGTCTTTACTGACAATTTGTTGTACGGGGGTGTGATTGATTTCTACCAGACGACCTTTAACGACCGGATAAAAGCGGCTTCCATCAATGTGTTGCTGTTGCAGTTCTTGTTGGAAGGCGGCTTGTTGGTCGGGAAAAATATTTAGCGCAAAATGATTGGGCGCATTATCGGGCAATTGCTTTTGCCAGTTATCGATTAAATCAGTGCGCACGGTAAAACTGAGTACCATGGCAACCAAGGTAATACTGAAAGCCAAAATTTGGCTGACGCTGGCGTGGCTATTTCTTAATAAGCCCTGTAAGCCGAAACGCCAGATCAAGCTCATGGAAGGCAGCAATTTACAGGTTAAATTCAACAAACTGTAAATCAGTAAGCCCAGGGCTAGCAAAGTCATCAGACCAACGCCTAAAATAGTTGCGGTCATTTTAATATCATCCGTATATTTCCATATTAACAGGCCAATAATTCCAATAGATAAACCATAGATCAGCCATGCACTACTGGGCAAAGGCTCCAGTTCGCGGCGCAAAACCCTAAGCGGTGACACCTGTTTAAGCCGTAATAACGGTGGCAAAGCGAACCCTAATAAAACTGCCATACCGATGATAAAGCCGAAAAAAACCGCCAATAAACCGGGACTGGCGACGTGTTGCGGTAGTAATCCTCTCAGTAAATGAAACAAGGCTTCTTGTGCAAACCAGCCCAACAAACAACCGATAGCACTCGCCACCAATCCCAAGACAATAAACTGACTGCTATAAAGCCAGAGTATTTCGTTCTGTTTACAGCCCAGGCATC
>NQJG01000286.1 GCA_002256465.1 Methylococcaceae bacterium NSP1-1
CAGGTTACGATCACGTGAAAACCACAAATACCCCCACATTCCCGATGCGAAGACGGCAATGACCGCTAGCTCAATGTAAAACAGCCGCATCCAGTATTCTTCAAATGCCGGTTCGGATGAATCCAGGCCCGACGCAATGGCAAAAGCGCCTTGATACAAGCGTAGCCCTATATAGATGACGGTCAGAATGCCGAAGCCTTTCAGGTACAGCGGCAAATCCTGCGCATACCAGGGTATCTTGCTTTGAGTTTCCGCCAATGCAGGTAATTGTTCAGATGTTGTAGCCATGATGTTTTCCTCTTGAGAGTTAATTGAATTTTGGGATCACTGCGGCGGTTATGCTGGATATAAAGCGTTCGCCCAAATGGTCATCGTAAAAAAACAGCAAGCCGCCAATCCGGCTGTCGGAATCACGAATGAGACCGTCCAGTTTTTCCGACTCCCAAAGCGCATCTCTGGCGGTAATCGTCATCGTGCGCTGTTCGCCGGGTTGTATGGGCGTGGCATTATCAAGGCTCAAACCTTCCGGAGCGGTCATGCTTTCCGAACCTCCTTTTTGATAGGATGCCTGTAGTTCCTTATTAAGGAAGTGCACATTGGCGGTAGTAAATTCGCCTATTCGAATCGGCTTGTCGCTGCGATTGTCGATTTTTAGTGTGAAAGTCATAGCGCGGTCCGGCACCCGGTATTCGGCTTTCAAGGTTTCGACATCGACCACACCGGCATTGACCTGGGCAGAAAGCGGCAGAATCTGGTCCAGAGAGGCCTGCAAAGGAATGGTGTTCGGATACTGGTTGGTCGTCATTGCATTGGCAGCCAGCACCAGCACAGGCACGCCAATCAGTATGGCTTTACCGATTAACCGGTCTTTTGGCGTGACCAGTTCATCCTCCATGCCCGCTTGCAGCATTCTGTAGCGGGCAATAAACAAAGGCCGCCGCACCCACCAGAGCAGCCACGCCGTCGCCAGCACACCCCAGAAAACATGCCAGAGAATGCCGTTGCTCAGGCCATAGGTTTCCATATCGACCAGCTCGCCGTTGATGGTTTTGACCTCATTGGTAAAGTCATCAGCATTACCGGCTATGTCCAGCCATACGCCCGGCCCCATTACTTGTCCTGCGTCTTTCAGGTTAAAGAAGGGATGGATGTGATAATGCCCCGGTAAACGTCCTTTGAGCACAATCTTGAAGTTGTAATCGCCCCCCGGCTGCAAGGCCACGGAATTCATGAAGGGTTTGCCGTTCAAATAGCGTTCGGTCCTGATCAGAACCGGCCCAGGCGTCGATATGTTCAAAAAGGATGCTTCGGGTTTAGGCACGCTGACCGGCCAATCCTCGGCAACATGAAATTTGCCGCTAACGCTGACTTCTTCATTGACATTGAATTTTTGTTTGTCCCATTGCACGTCATAGAATTGAATCGTGCGCATCCTGATAAACGGCTCCAAAGCCTTTTCGCCGTGTGCCATAACGGTTTGGATATTCAGTATGTATATCGAAAGAATAAGCCCTAGCGGCAATAAGAATTTTAGGAGTCTCTGATTAAGTCCTTCGACAGGCTCAGGACGAACGGTAACTGATTGATTCCGTTCGTAGTGAGCTTGTCGAACTATGATCGGAATCAACTTTTTCATAGATTCCTTTTTTAATAGCGTTTTCATAATTTGGTCCTCCCTCAGATTTTGTTAAGGTAACGAACGGTTGCGAACCACTTCCCGATATACCACCACAAGGTATACATCAGGGTGCATAACAGGGCCGAGCAAAAAGCGGAAAGTGGCGTCGCATATTGGCCGTAAGTGCGTAAAGTGCCTCGTTCAATGATGCGCAAATATTCCGGCATACCGGTGCGTATGTATTCGAAGCCGAACAAATCAGCGATAGTTAACTGGCCATTGCCATACTCAACAGGCACATGAAATAGGCCAATAATCGGCCAGTTACTGGGGTAGAACAGCAACGCGAAAGCCGCACCGCCAAAAATCGCCGTGATCGTAAGGCTGTTGCTCAAC
>NQJG01000287.1 GCA_002256465.1 Methylococcaceae bacterium NSP1-1
AAGAAAGTGTTCTGGAAGATGTGCTTCGCATTAAGAGCCATCCTTTGGTTCCTTCCAACATTCCCGTTTACGGCTACATATATGACTGTAGATCAGGAAGATTGATCGAAGTCCCTGCTGCAACAGAAGCTGGCAAAGCAAGCTAAATATAATTTAAATAGCATCATTTGCCGCAGTCAACAATGACAGACCTACAAGTTTTTAAAAACCTCGTAGGTCTGAATCCAACAACTCATGAGACGTTACTTTATTAATTTATAAACATACCCAAATTGGATTTGAAAAATGCTTTAACCGCGATGACGAAGGCTAATTACTTTTCTGCCAAATTCAGGTATCTACACAAACGACCGATATCAGGGATTTTTAAGCAAAAATATCGCGCTTAATACTATTGCAAATCAATTAACTGCTGAGAAGTTGCAGCCTCTCCATCCATAATAAGCGATATATAAATAACAAAGAACCGGAATAAAAAAAGCATGTTGAATGCCGATCCGGTCAGCAAAGAGTCCTTGCACAACCGGAAGAATTGCTCCTCCGACTATTGCCGCACATAAAATACCTGAACCCTGTCCCGTGTGTTTTCCCAAACCATTTACTGCAAGTGAAAAGATAGTTGGAAACATGATGGAATTAAACAGGCCTACAGAAAGAATTGTCCACATGACAAAAGAACCGCTGCCAATCATAGTCATTAAAACTAAAACAGCCGCTGTTACCGCGTTAAATGTGAGTACTTTACCAGGTTGAATTTTTTGCATAACTGCCGCGCCGACGAATCGCCCAATCATAGCCCCTCCCCAATAAAACGAAACATATTTTCCGGCATCTTTTGCAGCCAATCCTGCAATTGCTGGTTCTCCCAAAAAATTGATTAGAAAACTGCCAATAGACACTTCCCCACCGACATAAACAAAAATACCGATGGCGCCTAATACCAGGTGTTTATAACCCCAGGCACTGTCATGTACCTCATCGAAATAGACCTTATCAACGTTTAATGGCCGTTGATCAATGGATTTGATTTCAGGTAATTTGATCAATGCAAAAATGACTGCAATAAAAAATAGAACTGCGGCAAGAAACAGATAGGGGTTTTGCACTGCCGCCGCTTGCGCAGCCTGGTAAGCCGATAATTCATCAGTATTGAGTAATTTGACTTCTTCTGCGCTTTTAACCGCCGTAGAAAGAATCAATAAAGCGCCAAAATAAGGGGCAATAGTTGTACCTAGGGAATTAAATGCCTGAGTCATCGTTAATCTGCTTGAGGCAGTTTCCGGTTTTCCTAACAGAGTGACATAGGGATTTGCGGCAACCTGCAATAATGTAATTCCCGATGCCAAAACAAAAAATGCAGCCAAAAATAAAGGATAGGAATGCTGACCCGCGGCCGGGTAAAATAATAAACAACCTATACCCGCTATTGATAAGCCAGCAATGATCCCTCCTTTATAATCGATTTTTTCAACCAAATAACCGCTTGGAACGGAAACAACAAAATAGGCGGTAAAAAAGCAAAATTGAACCAGCATGGCTTGCGTGTAATTCAGGGTAAATACCGATTTCAAATGAGGAATCAAAATATCATTCAAACAGGTTATAAAACCCCAAATAAAAAACAGCGAAGTTAATAATGTTAATGAACCAAGATAAGGATTTCTATCGGAGCCGTCCGGTAAATTATCGTGGGTAATTTTTGTGCCAGTTAAATTAGCCATTTATACCTTGCCTATGGTTTCGTTACTGAGAATTTGCCTTACTCCACGGTAACCGACTTCGCAAGATTTCTCGGCTGGTCTACATCAGTACCCTTTAATATGGCTACGTGGTAGGACAAAAGCTGTAAAGGGATGGTATAGACAATCGGCGAAATTTCATTTTCGACTTGCGGCACCTTAATAATCTGTACATTTTCATCAGCTGCAGAAGCTAATGTCTCATCCATAAAAACAATTAACTGCCCGCCACGCGCACTCACTTCCTGCATATTTGATTTCAGTTTTTCCAGCAGACTGTTGTTCGGCGCGACGGTAATAACCGGCATATCTGAATCGATTAATGCCAATGGGCCGTGTTTTAACTCACCAGCGGGATAGGCCTCCGCATGAATATAGGATATTTCCTTTAATTTTAACGCGCCTTCCATTGCTATCGGGTAATGGGTTCCTCTACCCAAAAACAAGGCATGTTGTTTTTCAGCAAATTGCTCGGCTAATGCTTTGATTTCATCATCCAGTTGCAATACTTTTTCAATTTTCCCCGGCAAACCAAATAATTCCGAGGTAATTTTTTGCTCTACTTTTTCGGTCAATTGAAACCGTCTGCCGATAGCAATCACCAACAGCATCAATGTTGCCAATTGTGTCGTAAATGCCTTGGTCGATGCGACACCAATTTCAGGACCTGCACGCGTCATTAATACCAGATCTGATTCCCTGACTAATGAGCTTTCCGGAACATTACAGATAGCTACGGAATATTTAGCACCAAGCTTTTTAGCTTCTTTCAGTGCCGCCAGAGTATCAGCTGTTTCACCTGATTGTGAGATGGTAACAATCAGGGTATCCGCTGCTAATACGGGGCTTCTGTAGCGGAATTCACTGGCCACTTCAATATTGCAAGGCACGCGAGCCAGTTTTTCAAACCAGTAGCGTGCAACCAGACCAGCGTGATAACTGGTACCGCAAGCTAAAATTTGTACCGATTTTATGTTATCAAACACTTCCGCGGAATTGTGCCCGAATGAACTTTCTTGCAAACGGTTATTAATAAATCGACCTTCCAGAGTTTGCGAAATTGCAAAAGGCTGTTCATAAATTTCTTTCAGCATGTAATGGCGATAATCGCCCTTATCAACCGAGTCTGCAGTGAGTTGGCTTTCTTTAATTGGACGACTAACGACATTGTCAGCTGCATCGTAAATAACCAGTTCATTTATTGTTATTGAGGCTATATCACCATCTTCCAGAAAGATAAAGCGCTGGGTAACAGGGAGCAAAGCGGCCACATCGGAAGCTACAAAATATTCTCCAATACCCACACCGATTACCAACGGGCTACCTTTTCTGCAGGCCACTAAAGTATTGGGCTCCACTGTACTAATGATCCCCAGGGCATACGCACCCTCAAGTTTTTTTATAGTACGTTTGACGGCATTTAATAATCCATCAGTAGTCTCCATAGCTTGACAAATTTCATGCACAATGACTTCGGTATCTGTTTCTGAAGTAAACTCGTAGCCATTTTCTATCAGCGTTCCACGTAGTTTTTCATGATTTTCAATAATGCCGTTATGCACAACCGCAACTTTATTTCTGCAAACATGCGGATGAGCATTGGCCGTACTGGGTTTACCATGTGTTGCCCATCGGGTATGTGCGATACCGATATTGCCCGAAATGGGATCAGCCTGTAATAATTCCTCAAGACCTTTAACTTTGCCCAATTCTCTTTGCCGGTATATTGTCTGGTCATTGATTACCGCCAACCCAGCTGAATCATAACCACGATATTCCAGCCGTTTCAAACCCTCCAGTAATATCGGCACTATATTTCGTTGCGCTATTCCGCCTACAATTCCACACATATTATTTTTCCTCGGTAATTGTTCCCGACATTACTCTATCTTCTACAAACGTACAGTCGTGTTTTACAGGTCGTTGCCATCCTGCG
>NQJG01000288.1 GCA_002256465.1 Methylococcaceae bacterium NSP1-1
GCACGCTTAAAGTATAGCTTTTTGAATGACTCCTTCTGGCCGTCAACTGTCAGTGATGATAAGGTTTTTTCAATGATTAGAAGCTACAGACAAGTAGGCGGCTTAGGCAAGCCAGCCAGTTTGCAGGCATATTTTAACGGACCGTCAGGAAACAATTTATGCAAATACCGGCTGTTGCCTTTTTCCTCGCCTAATTCCTTGGCAATTGCTTTAGTAAATACGCGTGCATTAGGCAAATGCTTAAATTGCTGATAATAATGACGAATAAACAAAATAATTTCCCAATGTGCGTCAGTCAACGGAATATTATTTAACTCTGCCAGCCGCTTTCCAATCTCTTGATTCCAGTCAGCCGAATTGACTAAAAAACCCTGATCGGTAGTTTCCAGGCAGATATTTTTAACCGTCAGGACCATGATTGAATCACCGGATTTTTAACTGTCAACCCGACCAGCTCCGAATAATCAATCACTTCAATACCGTTAACCAATTCATCAGCCGCGATGCCTCTAACCGCAATATCATCGACCAAAACATAAAGGCCATTTTGCTTAAGAAACTGCATCAAGGTATCACTTAAACAGCCATTTTTCAGGATGCGCAAAACTGAATTTTCAAGGAACACTACATCATCTCCTGAATCAATGCGTTCCAGAATGGCTATATCAATAGGTGACTGAAAAATAAGGTGCAGCATGTTACTGACTATCCGTTAATTTAAGTCCGATAATCCCTCCAATCACCAGAGTAATAGAAAACAACCGGTACCAATCAACTGATTCTTTGAATAAAATGATGCCCATTATAGCCACACCAACCGCCCCCATACCCGTCCAAACAGCATATGCTGTTCCTATTGGCAAAGTTTTGAGCGCCCACATTAACAAACCAAAACTGCCAATACCAGTAACGGCAGTGACTATGCTGGGCCAAAGTTTGGTAAAACCCTGGTTATATTTAAGACTTAAAGCAAAGATTATTTCTACAAACCCCGCAGAAAATAAAAGCAACCACGCCATGAGCGTCCCCTTTCTTTGAACATAAAAACCGGATATTTTACAATAGTCTGCTTAATAACCCGCACTCAATATAAACTACCTCACAATGAATCCCTCATTACCACCTGCGCAACGCAATATACTGACTGTTACACAGCTCAACCGGGCAACCAGTCAATTACTCAGCGAGCATTTTCTGAGCGTTTTGGTTGAAGGCGAAATATCCAATTTAAGTACACCCTCTTCAGGTCATCTTTATTTTTCCCTGAAAGACGCTAATGCCCAGGTACGCTGTGCTATGTTTCGTAGCCAGCAACGCAGACTTGCATTTAAACCGGAAAACGGTAAACAAGTGGTTGTTAAAGCGCAAGTAAGTCTGTATGAGCCCAGAGGTGATTTCCAGCTCATAGTCGAGCATATTGAAGAAGCGGGGGACGGTGCATTACGAAGAGCGTTTGAAGCGTTAAAGCTAAAACTGTCAGATGAAGGCCTGTTCGATACCGCAAACAAAAAAAGCCTCCCTGCCCTGCCTAAAACAATCGGTGTCATTACTTCACCATCAGGCGCTGCTATCAGAGATATTCTCACTGTATTACGAAGACGTTTTCCAGCTGTGCCGGTTGTCATTTATCCGGTTGCTGTACAGGGTGACAACGCAAAATATGAAATCGCCAGGGCAATAGCCCAAGCCAATGAGCAAAAGCAATGCGATGTCATTATTTTAGGACGGGGTGGCGGATCGCTCGAAGATCTTTGGGCTTTCAACGAAGAAATAGTTGCCCGGGCAATATTTGCCAGCGTAATCCCAATAATTTCAGCCGTAGGTCACGAAACAGATGTAACCATCGCAGATTTTGTCGCCGATTTACGCGCCGCAACGCCCTCAGCAGCCGCTGAACACGCCACGCCGGATCAGCAGGAGTGGCTAACCAGATTCATTCATTTGGAAGCGCGATTGCAACAACAACTGCAACGCAAATTAAGTCAAAAAAAGCAGTCATTAGCCTGGTTAACAGCAACATCCCGGCCAGAAACTGGCAAGAAATGCGCAACGAATGGATGAACTGGAATTAAGACTCAATCAGGCCATGCAGACAAAACTCCGCCACAATAAAGGCCTTCTTGAAGCAACAATAGCTAAATTATGGCAACACAATCCTGCCGTAACCATAAATAACTATAAACAAAAACATGACTATTTGAGCAAACGCCTGATTACGGTAACCCGTCACAAACTGGAATGGCTCAATCAACGATTATTAAATTATAGCCAGACGTTGCACGCCGTTAGCCCATTAGCAACGTTAAACCGGGGATATGCGCTGGTCATTCACCATCCATCAGGGCAGATCATCCGATCGACAGAACAGCTAAGGCCAGGAGATA
>NQJG01000289.1 GCA_002256465.1 Methylococcaceae bacterium NSP1-1
TTTCACGGTCGGACATGCGACGTTCCGTTTAGTCAGCGATGATTTCTGCAACGACAATCCCCGTTGCAACCTCATAATCATTGGTCAGGCACAAACAGTGTTCCCGGCCGTCAATCAGATAAAGATTAAAGCCTTCATGCTCTATGACCGGCGTATTATTGGGCAGATCATCATCCATACAGTACGTGAAATGGATAGGTTGATAGTGCTGTCTGAGTTCCGAAACAGTGGCTTCATCAACACCCAGTGTGTCGATTTTTGCCGCGATTTCGTTGACTTGCTCTGTGGTAATCATCCGGTTGCTTCCCTTTCAAATCTGAATCGCTCGCTCGCTTCAATACCCATGACTTTAGCGAGCCACGGCGGCGGTGTACCGGCAATAACCGTTTGTAGCTGGGCAATGATGTCAGCGATGCTTTCAACGCTGGGCAATTTGATCGGATGTATGCCCAGCTTGACAATTTTTGCTGCAGCGGGGCCGCCCACGGATGCCATATACAATACCTGGCAATCCTGGATCAGCTCTGCTCTGTACAGGTTTTTATCATCCACTTCCAGACCATCAGGTATATCCGTGGAGCGAATATCGATTAAACGGGTTTCATCGGCTGACACCTGATAAACCATGAATTGACTGCAGGAACCAAAATGGCCATCGACATTGACCGCATCATTGCTGGCACAGGCAATACGCACAGAGCCCGGCATGTCGCCCTCGCCAAGGCTGACAATTTCCGGTTTCCGTGTTGCAACGGTCTCGACATCATGTTTAAGAATGTGCAAAGCCTTTTTGAGTAAGGCGTCATCAATGTCTGATAATTCACCTTCTTGCGCTGTTTTCAATGTTTTCAGGTTGAGGCTGCCAATTTTTTCCTCCGTGATGGGTAAACCGATACAGCTGGTCAGCACGGTAAACAATCGCTTGGCATCCGTATCGGGCAAGGCGCGGGCCGCCAGCCCGATACGCAAAGCCAGTTCTCTTGAGAGTGTGTCCTGGCTAGTCATCGCTTTATGCCTCGAGCGGCAGTATGCAATTATCAATGGGGCATACTTTGACACATTGAGGTATGTCAAAATCCCCCTCGCATTCGGTACAGGTTTTAGCGTCTATTTTAAAAACAATAGCGCCTTCGGTGATGGAGTTGGTCGGGCACACGGGTTCACAATCACCACATGAAATACAATCCGCTTCAACAATATATAAGGCCATGATTATTCTCCTGAATCTAAACGTTTTGCGCGTAAGGTGACCGGAAAATCGGGTTGTTCATTGATCGGTTCAAAGTAATATTTTGAACCGTCACTAAGCAGAACTTCCCCACCCCATTTCTCGGGGCTATCGAATTCAATGGATTCCGCCACTTCTTCCAAATCTTTTTTGGGTACGTAGAAGACTAACTTGCCCTCTGCATTTTTCTTCAACATGACACTAGGCATTGAGTTCTCCGTTTACACGCATTTGAGGTTGTGGGCCAAGATCGGCCCCGATTGATCAATTAACTAACCACGAAAAACACGAAGAATTAAGAAGATAAAAACTTCGTGTCCTTCGTGGTTATATCCTTCTAATTAACGAACCAAATCGTAGTTATAGTCGGTTGTACCCATGCCTTTGGTTTCTTTATCCAATTGCTCAAGAATGGCATTAACCAGGGTGGTCAGCATGTAGATAGCGCCTTCATAACCCAGGGTTGTCATTCTGTGCAGGTGGTGTCTGTCAAAGATGGGGAAACCGATGCGTATCAACGGCACTTCAAAGGCTTCGCCTTTATAGAAGGTATCGCGTTGAATAAACTTGCCGTAAGAATTGCCGATCATGAAGTCCGGTTTATTGGTAAATACCAGGGAACGGAAATGCCATAAATCCTTGCCGATATGAACGACGGTATTTTGTCCATAAGGCGACGCTTTCAGCATTTTGTCCATTGCTTTCAGCCAGCGTTTGTTAGCATGGTTGCACAAGACATCGGCGGGTTCAGCGCCCATTTCCAACAGGAATTTGGTCATACCC
>NQJG01000290.1 GCA_002256465.1 Methylococcaceae bacterium NSP1-1
CTGTTGCGGTTCTAAATTTTCTATCATTGTGTTAACTCATTATTTACGTTTCTGGCCGACAAACTGAGCCTCATTTCTTAAACCCCGTAGCTGTTCGCCGATCAAAGCGTTTTCTCGGTAAAAAATTACCCTCAACGGAGAAAATAGTGCCAACAGCTCATTTTCAGCCAACAGATAATCGGGATTATTGGGAGGTTTTTGGCTTGTTTTTTCTTGCGTAAAAGTCTGATAAAAAAGCAATCCATCCGGTTTAAGTGCCCCTATTATCGCATCACTTAGTGTACGGTCAAGAAATCGACTCACAACAATGACATCAAAACAGCATTCGTTAAAACTATTTGCTGTGATTTTTTCTTGGCAAGCATTGATATTTAGCCCTTGCTGAACAGCATAAGCTGTCAATTTATCTATGGCGACAAAAGAAATATCCCAGGCAGTCACCGTCAATCCATGTTCTGCCAAAAATATTGCATTAGCACCCGGCCCGCAAGCCAAATCGAGTGCCGTCCCGGTCTTCGGTAACAGAAAATCATTTTCAATCAGAACCTGAACAGCAGAATAACTCTCTTGATCAAGCTGACTATAAATACGATTCCATTTACTAATCACTGCATCCATTATTCGGTTCCCGGCATACTCACGCGATGCTCCAGCCAAGCTTGCAAAAAATCCATAAAACCTTTGACCTTAGCGGATAAATATTTTCTATGCGGATAAACTGCATGTATATCCAAAGGTGGCAATGGGTAATTTTCCAAGACCACTTTGAGTGTGCCATTTTCAATATCCTTGCCAACAATGTAGGTAGGCAACATCACTAATCCCAAGCCATTAATTGCCGCAATTCGAATCGGGTGAGCCGCATTAGCCTGCATTCTCCCGGAAACAGTGACTACCTTAAATCCTGTTTCACATTTAAACTGCCATTTATTGCGCGGAGAAATTGCCCAATTAACCAGGCAGCTATGTTCGGCCAAATCTTCCGGTGTCTGTGGAATACCATAACGCTGCAAATAATCCGGTGACCCGCAAACAACCAGCGAAGAACTGGCTAATTTCCGGGCAACCATACTGGTATCATCTAAAGCACCCAGATAAATAGCAACATCAATGCCCTCATCAATCAAATCGCCAGGGCTGCCCTGCAAAATCATTTCAACCGTTAAATCCGTATGTATTTTTAAAAATTCCGCCACAGCACGCGCAATATGGGTAGCGCCAATGGCCGGCGGCGCACTGATTTTTAACAGCCCCCGAGGTTCCGTCTGCAAATGTGTTACTGCGGACTCCATTTCTTCAACATCATGCAGCACCTGCTGACAGCGTTCGAAATAAGATACGCCCACATCGGTCAGGCTTAAACTCCGTGTAGTACGATTAATTAAACGCGTTCCCAAACTACCTTCAAGTTGCATAATATGCTTGGTCGCCATTGCTCTGGAAATCCCCAACTCTCGAGCGCCGCCCGCAAAACTTCCGGCTTTAGCAACACGAACGAAAACGGTCATACTCGTTAATTTATCCACTTAAACCTCATTAATCAGGCACAACACAGAACCTGCCATTTGAACACTGCACCTTAAATCTTTTGCTTTCTTCATATCAATAAAAGTCTTGACATTGCATATAATTTCTAAATAAGAAATAATTAATTTATTATTTGACCTATTGTATACAATAAATATCTCTGTATAGTAGCAAGCATGTAACAACGCAACAAAATTTGTAAATCAGCAACAAAGCTGAATAAAGATTTCTAAATTTTTTACAGGATCCAACTAATGAACAACTTCAACAAAGACATCATTATAAGCTTAATGTTTATTGCCGGTATCTGGAGTTTCATTTCCGGTCAATTCATTATTTCAACCATATTGTTTGCCACTGCTGCTATTTATAGCAACATTGTAATGAGAGCAAAACTGAACAGCTAAGCGCTAATAGTTAACTACCTCCTGGTGTTATACCTCCAAGCAGTTCCTCCTCATAATGCTCTGCTTGATTTTTGCAACGTATCGGGAGGTTTTTTTTGCCCGAGATTTTTTATAGAGACACAATTCAACAAATTTTTTTCGTTAGAGATGATGAATCGCATCGCTACGTCGTTTCCATAACAAGTCGCCAATTTCGCACTGCGGAACAAAACCGGAAACAGCACGCTTTAATACAGCTCTTACTCGCTCAAAATCATCATCCTTAGCCGCTTTTTCCAACGCCTCCAGCATGTTTTCCAGTTCAAACCAGGGAATAATCTGCTCTTCTGCACGCATAATTCTTGGGTGACTGGTTTCTGAAACATTATCGCCGATCAACAGTTCCTCATAGAGCTTCTCTCCCGGCCTCA